>DATAJQ010000049.1:0-14721 GCA_036262095.1 Chitinophagaceae bacterium
CATGAAACTGACAGACGGATTATTCCTCGATTGCTTTTATGAAGTAGCAAAAGAATATCCTGATCTCAAAGCAGATGATATTATCGTGGATGATCTCTGTATGAAACTGGTGACCCGTCCCGATACATTTGATGTAGTGGTGCTGACCAACCTGCAAGGTGATATCGTAAGTGACCTTTGCGCAGGATTGGTTGGTGGCCTGGGCTTTGCACCTTCCGCCAATATCGGCGACCATATTTCCATCTTTGAAGCCGTGCATGGCACTGCACCGGATATTGCCGGAAAGAATATTGCCAATCCTACAGCACTTTTATTGAGCGGACTTGCTATGCTGCGCCACGTGGGATTGACAGAGAATGCAGCTATTATTGAGAATGCCCTTTTGTATACACTGGAAGAAGGCGTGCATACCGGCGATTTTGGCGATAAGACCAAGCCCGCTGTGAATACCACGGAATTTGCAGACGCCATCATTGCCAATTTTGGCAAGAAACCGCAAGTGGGAGCCAAAGCGATCATTCCTAATATGCCCGGCACACCGGCTCCATTCAAACTGGCACAGAACTCAATGATGGTCTCTACAGAAAGTGAGAATGAAGTGATCGTAGGGGTTGATCTTTTTATTGAAAGTTCAGAGCAACCTGAAGTGATCGCACATAAATGCCAGCGCCACGCAGGTGTAAAGTTCAACCTGATCAATATCAGCAACAGGGGCACTCAGGTATGGCCTACAGGTTCTGTGTACACCAATCTCGTTAACCAGTACAATGTGCGTTTTGAAAGCATTGATGGTTCTGCACTTAATCAGCAGGATGTGATCGGATTGTATGTAAGCCTTAGCGGCGATTTCAAAATATGTTCACTGGAATTGCTGAATATGTGGGGAGATAAAAAGGCGTATAGCCTTGCGCAGGGGCAATAAAACAGGAATTATCTTTTTGAAAGGCTCGCTTATAGCGGGCCTTTTCTTTAAGCAATGCCGGCGATCTTTGCAGTTGCAACACTTATCAGCACAATACCCATTATCATCAGAAGGACGGGCCATTTCAGCGAGCGGTTTTCTTCAAAAACATTTTTGAAGAAAAAATAAAGGCCTGACAGGCAAAAGAATATTCCGGTTCCACATATGATCCAGGGAATATTCATAGAAAAATTGACCGGTTAATTTAAATGAACAAAAGCCTGCTATATTTTTTTAGTCAGCTTATATCCTTGTTTCAGCAGCCATTGCAGCACTTTATCTCGATGATCTCCCTGCACAATGATCTCTCCGTCTTTGGCCGACCCGCCTGTGCCGCAAAATGTTTTTAATTTTTTCCCGAGATCCTGCAGATCATCGTCTTTTCCCGAAAAACCTTCGATCAGTGTTACGGCTTTGCCTGCCCTTTGTTTGGTATCCAGGCGTATGCGCAGTTTTTGCTGTGCGGCCGGCAATGTTTCCCCCTGCTCCTCAGCTTCTTCAAATTTAAAACCGGGATCAGTACTGTAAACAAATCCGCGGTTGTCTGCTTTATTTTTCTTGCTCATACGTTCTTTGTAGTTTCTACGGCTTTCAAACTAAGATCAAGGCTTCTGGCCTGGTGTATCAATGCCCCCACACTCACATAATCCACTCCTGTTGCTGCATATTCTTCTATATTATCCAGGTTGATGCCTCCGCTCGCTTCTGTTTCGAAATCTTCGCCGATCAGTTGAACGGCTTGGGTGATGTGTACCGGTTGAAAATTGTCAAGCATAATGCGGAACACTTTTCCTTTCCCCACTTTTATTACTTTCTTCACATCATCAATGCTCCTGGTTTCCACTTCTATTTTAAGACCGGGCTTTTTTTCCTGCACATAATGGCTGGCTTTTTCAATTGCTTTTTCGATCCCTCCGCAATAATCAATATGGTTATCCTTCAGCATGATCATATCATACAGGCCGAAGCGATGATTGACCCCTCCGCCGATCCTGACCGCTTCTTTTTCCAGCAAGCGGAAATTGGGAGTGGTTTTACGGGTGTCGAGCACGCGGGTCTTATATCCTTTTAATTTGTCGGTGTATTGTTTGGTAAGCGTGGCGATCCCGCTCATCCGCTGCATGCAGTTAAGCACCAGCCGTTCGCAAACCAGGATCGTATGCACTTTGGCATTTACTTCAAAGGCTGTTTCGCCAAAAGCCATCTGCTCTCCATCATTTTTATGAATGGCAAACCTGGCTTCCGGTTCCTTGTAATGAAAGATCTTTTGCGCAACGCTGACACCTGCCAGCACGCCATCCTGTTTTATTTTCAATATGGCTTTACCGGTTGCTTCAGGTGGTATGCAGGAAAGTGTGGAATGATCTCCATCCCCAACGTCTTCCTTAAGTGCCTCTTCGACGAGGTGGGCCAGTTGCTGATCAAAATTCATATCACAAAAATAGAAAAGCCTTTCCGTACTTGATTCGGGAAAGGCTTGCCTCGAATTATTTTATTTTTTACTCGATGGAAGAAAAGCGGATCTCTTTCACCACTTCTTTATTTCCTTTTGTTTTCATGAATACATGGCCCCTGAAATTACCCGACTTGGTTTGAAGGGTGCCGATGCAATAATGACCGCCGGGAGAATCGCCTTTATGCTTCAGTTCAAAATTTTTTACGCCTCCATTGTTGGCAAAAAAATCCCGCAGCACCAGTTGCGCCTGTGCTTTGCTGTAACTATCGCTTTTAACCGGCAAAGTGAGCTCTACATTATCATCAAAGTATTTGGAAAGCTCGGATGCATTACCGGATTTCAACGCGTTGATCACCCCGTCAATCGTATTGGGTTGATCAAAGGAAGAAAGCACCAGAACAGAAGCAAGCAGTAAGGATGTAAATATCGCTTTCATAATTAATTTGCTTTTCACAGGAATTCTAAATAGAAAAACGTGCCATAGCTTACGGTCAGTACAGAGTACTAAAATAGTAAAAACCGGTAGTTTTAAAGCTATTCTGTCGAAATAGATGAATCATCTGTAGATTTACAACGCATTCTTACCGATCTTTTAAAGAACTTATACTAACATAAACAATAAATTATCAGAATGGCACAAAAAAAAGTAATCCTGATCATAATGGACGGCTGGGGATTAGGAAAAGTTGCATCGGCCGATGCTATCCAGCATGCCAATGCACCCTTCACAAAGGCTTTATACTCAACATATCCGAATTCTACCCTGGTTACATGCGGAGAAGCGGTTGGCTTACCTGACGGTCAAATGGGTAATTCTGAAGTCGGCCATCTCAACCTGGGTGCCGGCCGCATCGTGTACCAGGAATTGCAACGCATCAATGTTGCGATCCGGGAAGGAGAATTTGCAAAAAACGAACAGTTGTTAAAATCTATCCGCCATGCAAAGGCCAATAACAAACCTTTTCATCTTTTAGGGCTTGTAAGCAATGGCGGTGTTCACTCCCATATCAACCACCTGAAAGCGATCATTGATGTTTGCCAGGCAGAAGGTTTGCAAAATGTATTCGTGCATGCTTTCACAGATGGCCGTGATTGCGATCCGAAAAGCGGTTTGGGTTTTATTACAGAATTACAGGAACACCTGAATAAACGCGTAGGCAAAATTGCTACTGTCAGCGGACGTTATTATGCCATGGACCGTGATAAACGCTGGGAACGTGTAAAACTGGCTTACGATGCAATGGTAAAGGGCGAAGGGCAAAAAGCAACTGATGCAATTGCGGCGGTAGAAAACTCCTATCGTGAAAACGTAACTGATGAATTCATCAAACCTACTGTTATCATCAATGAAGGGCAGCAACCTTTGGCCACGATCAGCAATGACGATGTGGTGCTTTGTTTCAATTTCCGTACAGACCGCTGCAGGGAGATCACAGAAGTGCTTACACAAAATGATTTTCCTGAATTCAATATGTATAAACTGTCGCTCGATTATACTACAATGACGCAGTATGATCACAGTTTTAAGAATGTACGGGTCATTTTTGAAAATGATGATCTGAAAAATACTTTAGGAGAAGTACTGCAGCAACACGGGTTGAAACAGATCCGCATTGCTGAAACAGAAAAATATCCCCACGTATCTTTTTTCTTCAGTGGCGGAAGGGAAGTGCCTTTTGAAGGTGAGACCCGTATCATGATCCCTTCTCCCAAAGTAGCCACTTATGATCTGAAGCCGGAAATGAGCGCTTACGAACTAACCGATGCGCTGATCCCCAAAATAGAAGAAAAAGCAGCTGATTTTATCTGCCTCAACTTTGCCAATGCAGATATGGTGGGCCATACCGGTGTGTTTTCCGCTGCCATTAAAGCCGTGGAAACAGTGGATAAATGCGTGGAGAGAGTGGTAACGGCAGGGTTGAACAATGGTTATACCATATTCCTGACTGCTGACCATGGCAACTCTGATTATATGATCAATGAGGATGGTTCTCCCAACACAGCACATACATTAAACCTCGTTCCCCTGTTCGTGATCGATAAAACATGGAGAGGGAAACTGGAATCAGGGAAACTGGGAGATATTGCTCCAACCATACTTACGGTAATGGGATTGCCGATACCGGCAGAGATGACAGGAAAAGTGCTGATTGAACCTTAATTATTTTATATTGTGTTGCGTGAGTTTCACGCAACACAATTAAGCCACCTCTAAAAAATAATATATGTTCAAAAAATTCCTGCTCTTCCTCCTCGTTGTGCTGATCATTATCCAGTTCATTCATCCTGCTAAAAATCAATCCGAAGGCGCACAGCCTAATTATATCGGTAATGCTTTTTCCATACCGCAGGATGTAAAGCTTATCATGGAAAAAGCCTGTAATGATTGCCATAGCAACAACACGGTTTATCCGTGGTACAGCCGCCTTCAACCGGTTGATTGGTGGATGAACAATCACGTTGTGGATGGTAAGAAGCACCTCAATTTCGACGAATACACCAACCGCAATCTCCGCTACCAGTACCACAAACTGGAGGAAATAGCCGAGCAGATAAAAGAAGGCGAAATGCCTATGGATTCTTACACTTGGATGCATAAGGACGCCAAACTCACTCCTGCCGAAAAAGAGAAACTGATCGGCTGGGCAGACGCCATGCGCGACACCATGAAAGCCCATTACCCCCTCGATAGCCTGGTCCGCAAAAAATAACTGCCTGAGCCTGAATTCAGACCCTCGGACCCGGGCTTTCTCCCCTGCCCGGGCCTGAAACCGGGAACTGAATTTTGAACTCAATGCAGCATTTGTATGTGAAAATTGTCTAAATTACAGGCAACCAAACGGGATATATGACCGAGGAAGCCATCTTAAAAGGCTGTTTGAATAATGATGCTAATGCCCAGCGGGAGTTGTATAATAAGTACAGCGCCAAGATGCTGGCAGTTTGTTATCGCTATGCGCACAATCGTGAAGATGCGGAAGATATGCTCCAGGAAGGCTTTATAAAAGTCTTTTTACAGGTGCATACTTTTGAGAACCGTGGCGCATTCGAAGGCTGGGTCAGACGTATCATTGTTCATACCTGCATCAACATCCTGAAGAAGAATAAGAAGTTCAATGAAAGCGTAGATATCATTCATGCCACAGGCGTGCAGATAAGGGAAGACAGTGTTCCTGCCATTATCCAGGCAAAACAGGTGGTAGAATGCATACGGCTTTTGCCTATAGGATACAGGACAGTGCTGAACCTGTATGCGGTAGAGGGATATAGTCATCGTGAGATAGCAGCCATGTTGGACATAGAAGAAAGTACAAGCCGGAGCCAATATACCAGAGCAAAGACAATGCTTGAAGATATTCTGGTCCGGAAAAGGATCATACAAAAACCAAAACAAGACTTTGAATGGCTTGCAGCAGTTAGTCAGCGGTAGAAGATTCGTACCTAAATTATTAGTAACTGGTTATGGAGAGTAACTACAGCAACAGGGATTTTGAGCAGTTTGTAAAGCAAAATGCTGATGAATACAGAATGTTTCCGTCTGAGAAGGTGTGGAATGGCGTGCACAATGCTCTTCATACCCGCCGCAGATGGACTGGATTCGGCCTGGCATTCCTGTTACTGTTAACCGGCGGTGCGGTCAGTTGGGTCATGACCATGTATCCTGTTTCTAAAAAATCACAGGATATCGCTTCTGTAGAATCAAGCAAGACCAATACAACCGGCTCGTCTACTCCGGCAGATCAGCCTGGTACTCAGGAAATAAAAGAACCCCGCCACATTCATGGAATCTTACCTTTCAACAAAGAAGCTGAAGAAGATATTAACTTAAAAGTGGCAGCTATTCCGGTCCCATCTGCAGAGCCTGGTTTATTGCAGCCCGCCCTTCCAGCAGAAATAGCGCCTGCAGTTCCCGGATATCAGCAGACAATTGAAAGGATAGAAAAGTCAATACCTGCGCCTGTACATTCCGCGCGTGCCAAAGATGCCGATCCCGCAGGAACAACAGCAGTCAGGGTTGCTGCAGCTGAAACGCTTTCCAGCCCCGCCGTTAACGAAACAGCAATTGTCTCGAATAATAAAGCAACTGCGCCGGCTTCTTTTACAGAAGAGCCTCCTCTCACTATCGAAAGTGTTACCAACTCTTATAAATTCAAGCGCATTCCGAAAAAACTAAGCTGGCAATTGTTTGTCACTCCAACAGTCAGCTACCGGAAACTCGGCGTGAATAAAGGTTTCAACAATGTTACAGGCACAGGATATCCCTTCTCTCCGGCATTGTCTGATGTGAACGAAGCTGTAACGCATAAACCCGATCTTGGCCTTCAACTGGGATTCACGGCCCGTTACCCACTGAGCAATAGTGTTAATCTGAGAGCCGGCCTTCAATTCAACGTGAACCGCTACGATATCAAAGCCTTTACCTATACGGGCGAAATGGCTACCATTGGCCTTAACAGCCCCACTCCGGGAAGCAGTTCTGTGTCTGCTTACACCCGCTACAGGAATTACAGTGGATATAAGGCCGACTGGTTGAAAAACTTTTACTATTCAGTGTCTTTACCTATCGGTGCTGAGCTGAAAGTATTTGGTAATAATAAGACCAGCTTTGGAGTTGCAGGCACCATTCAACCCACTTATGTGATCAGTGATGGCGCTTATCTTTTGTCGACCGATTATAAGAACTATGCAAAAGTGCCCTGGCTTACCCGCAATTTCAATATGAACACCGGCTTTGAGGCTTTTGTCAATTACACAAGAGGTAAGACCAGGTGGCAGGTTGGGCCACAGTTCCGTTATCAATTACTCTCCAGCTTTGAAAATAAATACCCGGTTAAAGAGAATTTGTTTGACTTTGGTTTGAAAGTTGGAGTAACATTGAATCAGTGATACCTTATCTTATCCGTCCATTTTTTGCAAGCCGATAGTGATCTATTCCCTTTGGAAAAAGTATATGCCATGTATTAACGAATAAGAGTTTTTTATTCACTAATACCAAAACTATATGCACATGAGAAAACTTGCAATTGCGATGCTCGCAATGTGTGCCTTTTTTGTGTCGGCCACAGCGCAGCAGAAAAAGATCACTGGTAAAATTCTCGACAGTGATGCCCATCCGATACCCGGGGCTTCGGTCATTATCAAAGGTTCTTCTTCAGGAACAGTGACCGACGAAAATGGGGCATTCTCTCTTAACGCAAATCCAGGAGCCACCCTGGTTATTTCAGCAGTAGGATTTACAACGTTCGAAACAAAAGTAGGAAATGAGTCAACCTATTCTTTCACCCTTACATCAGAAAGCCAGACACTTTCAGATGTGGTGGTAACCGGTGTGGCAGGCTCAACAAGCAAAAAGAAGCTGACTGTATCTGTTACCAAAGTGAATGAAGCTCAACTTAAAGCTGTACCGGGCTTATCCGTTTCTTCAGCGCTGACCGGTAAAGTGGCCGGTTTGAGAACATCTTCTGTAGGTGGTGCTCCTGGTCAGCAGGTAGACCTTCTGCTCAGGGGAGACAACGTTCTTAACGTTAGCGCCTCTCCTCTCATCCTGTTGGATGGTATCATCATGCAGGGCAGCCTGGCAGATATCAACGTGGATGACGTAGAATCAATGGAAGTAGTAAAAGGCGCTGCAGCAGCTGCCTTGTACGGCTCCCGCGCAGGTAACGGCGTAATCGCTATTACCACTAAAAGGGGAAAAGACGGCATTAACGGCAAGCCCCAGATCATCATCAGGAATGAGGTAGGTTTTCAAAACCTGCAGCATTACTACAAAACTTCCAGGTCGCATTTTTATAACCTCGCTTCAGACTGGCAAACAGCCCAGGGCAAGTATACAAAGTATGCCGGCGTTACATACCCGGCAGGTTATGAAGGCGGCTATGTTCCTAACAGCGGCGCAGGCTCTATCATAGGGACTCCGACGATCAAAGACGATGGATATATGGATAACCCGTATGGTACCTATCGTTTCAATCCGGGTGATGTATTTAAAACCGGGCTTACTTACACAAACTATGTAGGCGTTTCAAACAGGTCAGAGAGGAATAATATTTTCCTTTCTTTTGAAAACAACGAACAACAGGGTGTTGTAAAATATCGCGATGGCTATTCCCGTCAAAACTTCCGCTTCAACATTGACCAGCAATTGACCTCCTGGTTAAAAATAAGTGCGACCAACTTATTTATTAAACGCCAGGTGCAGGCGCCTTCAGGCATCTTCTATAATGTGGCCAGGATGAAACCGGATGCAAACCTGTTTGCTGAGAATCCTGATGGACAGCCTTACAATTTCAGGATCGATCCTTTTAATGGTGAGATCACCAACCCCTTATACTCTCTCTATAACACTAAATCAAGCAGCCAGTCCCGCAGATGGATGGGAAACTATACTGCCAACATCAGATTCACCAGCTGGGCGAACCTGGACCTGACTCAAACAATTGAGATCGAAAACGCCCGTTCGGAGACCATCACTCCCAAGCAAACATACAATGCCAACTACCTCTACACCAATGGTAGCCTTAGCCAATCGAGCAGCGAAACCAGCACGCAAAACACACAGATCACCCTCAATCTGAATAAACAATTTGGAGATCTGGGAGTCAGAGGCAAGCTCTCCTATTTGTTTGAAGACCGCCACTATGAAAGTACAGGTGTAAGCGGTTCTCAGTTTGGAGTAGTCGACATTGAGAACTTCAGCAATATCACCAATCAGAACGGTGGAAGTTCAACCAAAACAAACGAAAGGGCGCAGAACTATTTTGCTATCCTGGGCCTGGATTATAAAGACAGGTATTTGTTTGATGGTATGTTCCGCTATGATGGCTCTTCACTTTTCGGCCCTGATTCCCGCTGGAACTCTTATTTCAGGTTATCTGGTGCTTATCGTATATCCAAGGATATAAGCATACCCGGCATTGACGAATTAAAAGTTCGCGGTGCTTATGGTACTGCAGGTATCCGTCCGGGTTTCGACTGGCAATATGAAGTGTTCTCATGGACGGCTCTCGGAGTTGCGGCCGCATCGCAAAAAGGTAATACAAAGTTGAAACCATCCAACACTGCTGAAACCGAAGTAGGTTTAAATGTTGACTTCCTTAAGCGGTTCAGCTTTGAAGGAACATACGCACATTCTGTTACAACTGATCAGTTCCTGAACGTACAGCTTATTCCATTTTTGAATAATGGTTTCAGCCAACAATGGCAAAATGCAGGTAAAGTTGTATCCAATACCATCGAGTTTACTTTAGGAGCCAACTGGGTCAATAAAAGAGACCTTACATGGAACTCTAACATTGTATTCTCAAGGGTTCGCCAGAAAATTACAGAATTGCCTATCGCTCCGTATTGGTTAGATCCGGTGAGTGGTGACGTAACAGCCTTCCGTATAGCTCCCAATGAAACATATGGTGCCATTTACGGACACCGCATGGTGAGAACGCTTGATGAAATGGCTAAACAACTTCCTTCAGGCAAAAACATCTCTGACTATACAGTAAACCGTGAAGGGTATGTAATCGCTGCAGGAACAGAAGGATCGACAGCTGAACGCCCCATCCTTTACCAGGAAAATGGTAAGGATTGGTTGGGCAAGATCGGCGATGGTAATGCCAAGTTCAATCTGGGTTTATCCAATACGATTAATTTCAAAGGGATATCTCTCTATTTCCTGCTTGACTGGAAAAACGGTGGTGAAGTTTACAACAGTAACGCACAACGTATGGCCTTCAACAACATCAGCAAGCTTCAGGATATGGCGGGTGTACCTGCTGACCAGAAGAAAGCAGCGGCCTACTGGAGTACAGGTATGTACGATGGAAATTTTGCCAATGCTTACTGGGTGGAAGATGCCAGTTACTTAAAGCTAAGGGAAGTAGCGATTGGATATACCATATCAGCCAGATCGCTTAGCGGATTCCTCAATGGAACTCTTAAAGGTATCACCCTTAAAGCGGTAGGCCGTAATCTGTACACCTTTACCGGCTATTCAGGTTATGACCCGGAAGTGGGTTCAGTGCGCCAGCCTATTGATGGTATCGGTGCCAATCCGATCTACCGTACAATTTCATTCTCCCTGGGAATTAATCTGTAAAATGAAAAAGCTTTAAATTATGAAAAAGATAAATAAATTTCTGTTGATCGCTTTTGCTGCTTCGGGATTATTGTTTGGGTGTAAAAAGATGGATGTGCCCAATGAAAATAATCCGGACTTTCTGAAAGTCTTTAATAGCGGCGCTGATGTGGAAAGTGTGGCCTCGGGCTTATATAACACAGTCTTCACCGGAGAACACTCTGCAAGTGGTGTGGAATGTATGTTGGCAACAGCCGCTGATCATGTAACCTGCTCATGGGGTAACTTTGGAATGCGGGATATGTCATTTGAGCCCCGTGATAATGCCTGGAACAACGCTCCTACCTATGCCAACGCCGGCAATCTGAAATATTCTTATGACAAATGGTATTCAGCTGTTGGTACAGCTTCCGATGTTTTGAAAGCCCTTGATGGAGGCATTCAGATCGATGGCGGAGCTGGTAATGCCCGTGCAAAGGCTTTTGCCAAATTTGCGCTGGGAATTGCTTATGGCAATATGGCATTGGTATTTGACAAAGTGCATATTGTTGACGAAACAAAGACCGTTGAACCCAATCTCGCCGCTGCCTCTCCTTACAAAGAGGTTGCTGACGCAGCTATTGCCTATCTTGACGAAGCTATAGCTTTAACCGATGGAAGTTTTACGATCCCTGCCAGCTGGTTAGGCATGCCGGGAGATTTGAGTGGTGCCGACTTTAAAAAACTCATCAACACATCTGCCGCCCGTATCCTTGCTTACCTTCCCAGGAATAAAACAGAACTGGCTGCTGTGGATTGGCCGAAAGTGAAAACTTATGCTGATAATGGCATTACGTTCGACTGGACTATTCAAATGGACGGTACATCCAAATGGTATATGGAAGCAGGTGACTATCTGACTTATCCGGGTTGGGGACGTACCGACATGCGTGTTGTTCACATGATGGAGCCGTCTTTGCCCGAACATTGGGACGACAGCCCTTCTTTCCCTCATCCTGCCGAGCCAGCCACTTCCCAGGATGCACGTTTGAAAACCGATTTTGAATACCTGGGATCAAATGATTTCCTTGCTGCCCGCGGATATTATCATTTTACCTGCTACAGGAATTCCAGGTACGATGATGTTTATACAAATGCTGTAGGTCCTAAACCAACGATCATGAAAGCCGAAAATGATCTGCTGAGAGCAGAGGCAAGAGCCTACACCAATGATCTGCAGGGAGCAGCCGATATCATCAATGCAGGCACCCGTGTTACCAGGGGTCATATGGCATCTGTTGCAGCAAATCTCACTGCTATTGTTGATGCTCTTCATCATGAAAGGCATGTTGAGCTTTACACTACAGGTTGCGGTATACAGTTCTATGAAATGAGAAAGCTGGACCTTCTGCAAAAAGGCACCCCTTTACATCTGCCAATACCAGGTGCTACACTTCAGCTCTTCGGCGAAACCGAGTTCTACACTTTTGGAACTACATCTAAAGCCGATGGCATTGGCACATCCAACAAAGGATGGAGATAAGAATGCCTGAACTATTAATTATAATTTTGAAAAACGCCCCGCATCTTGCCGGGGCGTTTTTCATTAAATTTGCCTTGAAAGGATTTATTCTAATGAAAAGACACAACTTAGCAGCGATCGTAATTTGTTTGATACTGGCGGCTTGCGGCCCTTCTGAAAAAAAGGACGATGGGGAAAGTTTCTTTCCAGTCCTCTCCTTCCTGCGAAGCCAGGTAGCCGATGTAGACACTACTTTGAATGCCATCCGTCAATATGTTTCTACAGACAGTTCGAAAACAGATACAATATTCGTTCACCGGGAACAATTCCGCCAGTTAGCAGAAGATTTCCTTTCCATCCCTGACCTGAGCAAGCCTGAGTATAAAAAAAGATATCGGGAAGACAAGCAGTTTGATGAAACATTGAACCGGGCATTATTCACCTACACCCCTGTGGCACCTGAAAAGGAGCTTATTCAAAAGCAGGAAGTGCTGATCAGGCCGGATGCAGGCGGTGATAAGATCACCAGTATTATCATTAATAGTGTCAAAAACACAAAAGACAGTGCCGTACAGAAAAGAATGTTGTGGCAGGTTGACCGCAGTTTCCAGATCATTACGATCAAACAACTACAAGGTCAGCCGGAAATAACTACAACCGTCAAAGTTGTATGGAATGAGGAATAGACATGACAGCAGCAGAATTCCAACAGGTAGCGCCGGGTATTCCCCAACAACCGGGGATTTACAAATATTATGATTCATCCGATGCCCTCATTTATGTGGGCAAAGCTAAAAGTATACGCAAGCGGGTAAGCTCCTATTTCAATAAGACGGTAAACAGCTATAAAACGCACGAGCTTGTGCGGAGGATCCACCATATTGAGTTCACGATCGTGGATTCAGAGCAGGATGCTTTCTTACTGGAAAACTCGCTGATAAAAGAATTCCAGCCGATCTTTAATATCAACCTGAAAGATGATAAGACTTATCCTTTCATCGTAATAAAGAATGAGCCTTTTCCCAGGGTCTTTCTGACAAGAAAAAAGATCAGCGATGGTTCCGAATACCTCGGTCCTTATACATCGGTAAAAAAAGTAAGGGAGCTCATTGAATTTACCCGTCACACCATTCCCCTGCGCAACTGCTCCCTGAACCTGACAGAGAAGAATATCAGGGAAAAGAAATTCAAAGTTTGTCTTGAATATCACCTGGGCAACTGCAAAGGCCCTTGTGAAGGGCATCAGACAAAAGAGGGCTACCAGGAAAATATTGACCAGTTGAAGAACCTGCTGAAAGGCAACCTGGCTCCTGTACTGAAACACTTCAGGGATGAGATGAAAAAATTTGCAGCAGATCTTTCTTTTGAAAAAGCAGAGATCACCCGCAAGAAGATCGAGTTCCTGGAAAATTACCAGGCCCGCTCAGTGGTGGTCAGCAGCAAGACCGGCGACCTGGACGTGTTCTCCCTTGTAAAAGATAAAGACATTGCTTTTGTCAACTTCCTGATGGTGCGCAACGGAGCCATAGTCCAAACCCATACCACAAAGGTTGAAACCCACCTGGATGAAACGCCGGAAGAGATATTGAGCTTTTCTGTTGCCAGACTGCGCAGCACGTTCAACAGTGAGGCTAATGAGATCGTTGTGCCCTTTCCCGTCGAATATCCGCAGGACAACATAGAGATTACAGTGCCCAAAGGCGGCGATAAAAAAAAGCTGCTGGAACTGTCGGAGAAAAATGCAGATTATTTTATAGAAGAAATAAAGAATAAAGCCCGGTTGCAGTTATCAAAAAATACAGACAAGATCAAAGTGTTGGAGCAATTGCAGGAAAACCTTCAGCTCCCTTCCCTGCCGGTACATATCGAATGCTTTGATAACTCGAATTTCCAGGGCAGCTATCCCGTTTCAGCGATGGTATGTTTTAAAAATGGGGAACCCAGCAAAAAGGACTACCGGCATTTCAATGTAAAAACAGTGGAGGGCATCAATGATTTTGCTTCGATGAAGGAAGCCGTTTACAGGCGTTATAAGCGCCTCAAAGAGGAGGAGCAGCCTTTGCCACAACTGGTGATCATAGACGGCGGAAAAGGCCAGTTAGGCGCCGCTCTGGAGGCTATTGCAGAGCTGGGGCTGACAGGTCAGACCACCCTGGTAGGGCTGGCTAAAAATGAAGAGGAATTGTTCTTTGCCGGAGACCAGGAATCGCTCAAGCTGCCTTACAACAGTGAGAGCCTGAAACTGGTAAGGCGTATACGCGATGAAGTGCACCGCTTCGGCATCACTTTTCACCGGCAGAAAAGAAGCAAAGGCACTTTTAAAAATGAACTGGAAGATATCCCCGGCATTGGCAAAGCCACTGCAGACATTTTGCTGAAGGAATTCCGCTCTGTAAAAAATATCCGGGAGAAAGGATTGGAAGAAATTGCGGCGGTGGCAGGCAAGGCGAAAGCTGCTATCGTTCATGCTTATTTCAACAAACAGTAGATAAAGTCAAAATTCAAAAGTGAAAAGTAAAAACAACTTCAGAAGGTATTTTCTGATTATAGGCATTTTTACTTTTGAATTATCACAGCGGGATATTACTAGTAATAAAGACAAAAAAAATGGGGCCAGGATAGAAATCCAGCCCCGTTTTTAAAATCCAATATCCTATGAAAAACCGAAACGAAAATACAACATTTATCCTATTTTCCTACAGGACTTTTACGATTTTTAAAACTTTTTTTAA
>DATAJQ010000050.1:0-126092 GCA_036262095.1 Chitinophagaceae bacterium
TTACAGCATTTTCTTCATCAGAAAATCTACTTGTTCATCTTCCCCCAGTTTGAAAATATGTTTTCCGAATTCTTCAAATCCGTTCTTTTGATAAAAGCGGATCGCCCTGGGATTCTTTTCCCAAACTCCCAGCCATAAATAGCTTGCCTTTAAATCGGTGGCAACTTCCAGTGCTTTCTCATACAGAAGCTGACCTATTTTCTTTCCGTGAAAATCCTTTGAAACATAAATGCGTTCAATTTCAACAGCATTACTGTCTTTCAATTCTGTTTGGGCTTTTCCGGAATTCAGTTTCAGGTAACCGATCGTTTTGCCATCGGAAAAAACTAAATAAAATTGGGAATCAGGATTGGAGAGTTCATTGTTCAGCCTGGAAGCTCCGAAATCTTCTTCCAGGTACTTTTTCATATTCTCCTCTGTATTGTAGATAGAATAAGTCTCAAAAAAAGTTTGTCTTGCAATAGCCTGAAGCTGTTGCAGGTCGGCAGGGCCGGCTTTCTTTATTTCAATTTCATTTATCACAGTCATCATTCTTGTCAGTTCTGTTTGTGTAGGAATTTCGTATATCTTCTTAACCTTTATTACCAGGCTGTGCCAGCCAGGCCTCCCTGGGGATCTCGTATATAAAATTCAGTTTTGGCGGTTCTCCATGATATGCAACATCTTTTTCCATTATCTTGACTGCACCCAGTCGGCCAACAGCGATCTGCGAACGGAAATTGGTAGCTCCTACATGCAGGTACACTTTATCTACATACTGGAAGATGTAATTCAGCATTAATTTTTTGATTGACGGGTTAAAGCCTGTTCCCCAATATTTTGTTGCATAAAAAGTATAGCCTATCAGTATGCTGTTATCTTTTTCATCATAATCATAGAAACGGGTGCTGCCTGCTGTTTCTCCGGTGGCTTTATCTATGATCCTGAATGCTCCCTTGCTTTGGATCCCTCCATCGAAATAGACACGGAATACTTCTTCTTTCCAGCGGTCTTTGTTGGGATGGTGTGCCCATACGTTTTTATCGGATGCAACAGCATACACTATGTCAAAATCGGCTTCAGTTAACGGGACCAAAATAGCTTTTTCATTTTCTAAAACCGGTTGGATAGAAAAGTTCATGTTTTATAGTATTGATACAATGCAAATCTACTTAATGAACGGATAATTCTTATAGCCCCGTTTATTAAGAAAAGCTGCTGCGAAGGTTCATGATCTTATCTCTTCATTTGGCAGCAAAGGCGTGGTTTGAGGAATGAATTCATGACCATCCTTTCCATAATCGTATGGCCAGCGGTGTACTTCCGGAATTTCTCCTGTCCAGTTGCCATGGCCGGGCATGATCGGCGTCGTCCATTCAAGTGTATTTGATTTCCAGGGATTCATGTTGGTCAGCTTTCTTCCTTTATAAATGGAGTAAAAGAAATTGAATACAAACGAGAGATTGACGGCAAATACAATGATGGAAACGATGGTGATCATCTGGTTGGTGGAAGAAAACTGATTGAATGATTGCCAGATGCTGAAATCGAGATAGCGGCGGGGTACACCCGCCAGCCCCATATAATGCATGGGCCAGAAAATGAGATAGGCACCTACAAATGATACCCAGAAATGGATATAGGCCAGTGTATGATTCATGTATCTCCCGAACATTTTAGGGAACCAGTGATAGATACCGGCAAACATGCCAAATACGGCAGCTACGCCCATTACCAGATGAAAATGGGCAATTACGAAATACGTATCATGTACGTGCATGTCGATAGTGGAGTTTCCCAGGAATATGCCTGTAAGACCTCCGGATATGAACATGCTGACAAAACCTATTGAAAACAGCATGGCTGGTGTGAAGCGGATGTTTCCCCGCCACAAAGTTGTCAGCCAGTTGAACACCTTGATTGCAGAAGGAATAGCGATCAGTAGTGTTAAGAGCACGAAAACGGAGCCGAGAAACGGATTCATACCACTTACAAACATATGGTGAGCCCAAACAAGAAAACTTAATATGGCAATGGCAAAAAGAGAACCGACCATGGCCATATATCCAAAGATGGGTTTTCGGGCGTTTGTACTGATCACTTCCGACGCAATACCCATGGCCGGGAGGATCACAATGTATACTTCAGGATGCCCCAGGAACCAGAATAAATGCTGGTACAGAATCGCGGAGCCTCCTTCATTCATCAGCATCTGCCCGTTCACATAAACATTGCTTAAATAGAAACTGGTGCCTGCATGGCGGTCAAACATCAGCAAGACCATCGAAGCCAGCAATACAGGAAACGACAACACACCCAGCATGGCCGTAAAAAATAAGGCCCATATAGTAAGCGGTAACCGCACCATCGACATGCCCTTGGTGCGCAGGTTGAGTATGGTAACGATATAATTGATGCCACCCAATAAGGAGGAAACAATAAATAAAGCCAGGCTGATGATCCATAAGTCCATTCCCGTTTTGGAACCGTTATTGATGGCGCCAAGAGCGCTTAGGGGCGGATACGCTGTCCACCCTCCGCTGCTGGGGCCTGTAGTGACGAACAGGGATACGAGCATCACAACACTTGCTGCAAAGAAGAACCAGTAAGATAACATATTCAAGAGGGGCGAAGCCATATCTCTTGCCCCTACCTGCAGGGGGATCAGGAGATTTGCAAAAGTTCCGCTAAGCCCTGCTGTCAACACAAAAAAGATCATGATAGTGCCGTGCATGGTCAGTAAACCATAATAAGCTTCGCCTGCCAGGCTTCCATTTTGTACCCAGTCTCCAAAGACGGCGCTCAGAACAGGATAAGTGCTTCCAGGGTATGCGAGCTGCAGCCTGAACAAAACAGAGAAAAGCCCGCCAACAATGGCCCATAACATACCGGTAATAAGAAACTGCTTTGATATGACCTTATGATCCTGGCTGAAAATATACCGGGTAATAAAATTTTGATGGTGGTGCTGCTGGCTTGTGGTGGCAATGGATGAATGAGGATCTTGTTGTTGTATTGTAGACATATTGCCGGGAGATTAAGGATAGTTAAAGGATCGCATAAACAGTTCCATACTGCAT
Source organism: Chitinophagaceae bacterium (assembly GCA_036262095.1). Classification (GTDB taxonomy): domain Bacteria; phylum Bacteroidota; class Bacteroidia; order Chitinophagales; family Chitinophagaceae; genus Terrimonas_A. Next base: position 3,060 of record DATAJQ010000050.1, read on the forward strand.
ATTCAGGGTTATTGCCCTTGATGGAGATGCAGTATGTTCCATTGTTTCCCGTTTTTTTTACAATGCAGCATGTTTTTACACATTATTCAAGGAAAGCAAGGAAACAGCGGTTAACAAAAGACATTTACTCAAGCATTTGCAAATGCTGATAGTTTTTTGGTATAAAACACTAGGATTTCCCGTTTATATTTTTAATTTTACAGCTCCTTCCTTCTATCCTCAGCAAAAACTTTAAGGTGCAGTAAGAGTAAAGCGGTCAGATCCTGCTATCCTCGCAAAGACTTCAGCCTGTTCCATTTGTGAACACAGGCTTTTTATTCTCCATTCTATTCGTGAAGGATCCTTCAGCCACCGCTGATGTTATTGTTCAAGCCACTATTTAAACGTACAATATGAAAAGAGCCTTCCGGTATCTGCTCTTATCGGTTATTTTATTAATATCCGTCCAGGATTTTTTTGCGCAGGACGCATACCGGACCAATTTCTCCACGAATGCAGCCCGGTGGACCAATACAGAGATCTGGCAGCGTTTTGATTCCATAAAAAAAGCATGGGTGGCAGCCGATCATTATCCTGCTTATCAGGATGGGACTATTACGATCCAGGCCGGAGATAGCGTTGTGATGGACGGTTCCGATACTGCCCGGATGCTCATAGATGAAGTGATAATAGAAGCGGGAGGGTCTTTGACGTTAGTAAACAAAGGGGATATTATACTGAATGATGGGAAAGGAGATGATATTGTTGTAAACGGACGGATGCATATAGGAACCGATGGCGCTTTGCGTGGTAATGGCAGGATACAGGTTAATGCAGAAGGGGCTTTTACTATAAAGAATGGCGGCCTGCTGGCAGCAGCCGTTAATAATAAAGGAACAATGTATTGGGGATCAGCAGGAGAGACCGGCATCCTGTTTTCGGGCTGTCATATTGTGAATGATGCTACCTGTACCTGGATGAATGGAGATATAATAATGGACAGCTCTGCAACATTTATCAATAATGGACTGATGCGGATAATGGCCACGACCAGCAACCTGATTTGTGCCGGTAATAAAAGATTACCTGCAAAGATCACCAATAAAGGAACTATCATTAACACAGGGAAGGATCATACTGTGGACTTCCAGGTCAAAGTGGATAATAACGGCACTATTGGCGGTGTGGGGACGTTTCTTTTTAGCGGAGGCTCAAACAGCGGCGGTGTTATTTCTCCCGGAGCATCTCCGGGGCATTTAACTGTTGGCCCGGGTAAACTCAGGTCTTCTACCATAAATATCGAGATCGCTACTACAGGTGCGATAGCCGGCGTGAACTACGATCAGTTGACTGTTAATTCCCTGGAAGATCTGGCCGGAGCAATTATTAATATTACTGACCAGGCAGCTGATTCAATAAATACAGAATATACGATCATTAATGCGATGCCGGGTAACACAGTTAAATCTTACCCTGAAGTAGTGGTGAACGCTCCCAGCAATCTTGCCATATCTTTTAAGGGGAACCGGTTGGTGCTGACAAAGATTGCGGCTGATCCTCTTCCCGTGAGCTGGGGTGGGTTTAAGGTTGTTGCCCATGAAAATAAAGCTGTTTTGAATTGGAATACTTTACTCGACCAGCATACATCTTATTTTTTAATTGAGCATTCTACCAATGCGATCACTTACGCTCCGGTGGCCAGAATAGATGCCAGGCATGGAGAATCCGGCGAAGCCCAATACAACTATACCTTTTCCGGCATTGATGTTTTTAAAACAAATTATTTCCGCATTAGGAAAGTAAACAAGGATGGTAAAAGCCGTTCTTCCGCTCCGCGCAATATAGTGTTTAATAAGGGTAGAGTTGTCGGATTCCAATCTGATTACAATCCCGGTAATGATGAACTTAACCTGAATATTCAAACGGAGCATCTGAGGGCTTATCTGACTGACACTGCAGGCAGGCTTCTTTATGAGTTCTCATTGCAGCCGGGACAGTATACAGTGTATATGGATGCTTTGCCGGCGGATGTTTACCGGATGAATGTTTCTGTGAAAGGCGTGATGGTGGAAGCCAAACAGATAGTGAAACATTAGGTCTTATTATAAGATCGCTTCTTCTTCATAATTCTTTCTGTAAGCAAGAGGGTTCATTTTGTATTGTTTGAGGAATTGCCTGTTGAAATTGGATAAGTTATTGAAGCCGGAATCAAAACATATTTCTGCCACGCTCATCTTATTTTCCAGGAGCAGTTTGCTCGCATGATTCAGCCGGATCTCCGTAAGAAAAGCATTGAAGGTTTTCCTGGTGCGTTGACTGAAATACCTGGAGAATGAATTGTCGGCCATATTTACAATTTTTGCAACCTCATTCACCCTGATATCCCTTGTATAATTATTCAAAACGAAATCGAATATTTTACTCATCCGGCCGCTTTCTTTCTGATTATGCCCCTGCATAAAACTTTGCGAGATATACCTGAATGACCTGGAGGAAGCGATAGTGTAAAGGGTGTCTGTTAATTTCATCCAGCGTTGTAAACCTTCCAGTTCGAGTATTTCGTGCATCTTCTCACTTACCTGTTTATTCAATTTACCGGTTATCTCGATACCGCGCATGGAACGGGCAAACAAGTCCCTCAATTTCCTGGCTTCAGGCAGGGCCAGAAAATCATTACCTAAGGAAGCCTCAGTGAAGTGAATTACAATGGATCTGGCCCTCAGTTTTGAATGGCGGTTAAAATATTTATCGTCGTTTCTGTAAGTATGAGGAAGGTTGGGGCCAATGAATGCAAAGTTGCCGGGAGCGAAATTGCTGATATTATCTCCAATAAACCGCTTGCCCGTGCTTTCCGTTACCAGCACCAATTCATATTCAGGATGAAAATGCCAGGGATTGGGATAGTATTTGTAATCAAAATTCTTGACTACAAAGGATTCATCTTTTGAAAGCGGAAGGTGCTCTAGTAAGGGTTGCATATACCAGATTATAACACAATTTAAAGTATTGGCCTCAGAAAATTGTTAGAATAGTATCATTTTTATACATTTCGAGCGTAGCTCAACTATTCTATAGCCTGTAGCTTTGGTTCATAAACGATTGTTTATGCCGTTCAAAAAACTAAACCGGGAACAAGTCGATTCCTTTTTTAAAGACGGATATGTTATTGTCAGGAACTTCTGCAACAAGGTGGAAGTCGACAGAATGTATGCCACTGCTATTGAAGATGATGCAATGGCAAAGAATGCCCTTCTCCTCAACGATCAGACTGGCAGAAAGACGAAGCTTTCCCTCTGGTTCACTCCAGGCAATGATGTTTTCGGTTATCTGACAAGAAGCGAGAAAATGGTTAACTCTGTTGCACAGTTGCTTGACAGTGATGCGCCGGTATGTCATTTCCATTCCAAACTCATGCAAAAAGAGCCCCGGGTGGGTGGTGCATGGGAATGGCACCAGGATTATGGGTACTGGTATAAGAACCAGTTTATGTTTCCCGATCAACTGATATCTGTAATGGTTGCCCTTACTGCCGCCAACAAGGAGAACGGTTGCCTCCAGGTAATAAAAGGCTCCCACAAGCTTGGCCGCGTTAATCATGGATTTGCAGGAGAGCAGGTAGGAGCTGATATAACGATGGTAGATAATGCGCTGAAAACAATGGAGCATATATATGTTGAGCTGGAACCAGGCGATGCATTGTTCTTCCACAGCAATATCCTTCACCGGTCTGAAGCTAATCTTTCAGACCATCCGCGCTGGTCGATCATTTCCTGCTATTGCTCGCAGTCCAACCTTGCTTATAATGAAACATCCACGTCCTGGAAAACACCGGTGCAAACCGTTCCGGATGTGGCTATTGAGGAATGGGAAGCAGCATCCCTGTCGCAGGCAGATTTCCTGAAGAAAGAAAATGATCCGGCATTAAAAGATTATCAGTCTTCCAATAAGTAATCATCTTAAACCAAATACCATTATTGATAATGAAGTACTGCTGTACCTTGTTTGCCATTGCATTCATTGTTTTGTTTCAAAACAATTCTGTTGCTCAAAAAGTAAATCTTAAAGACGGATATCCGAATTCAATTAAGCCTGTAGGTATTATCAAAGGTCTCGACGATACTACGCTTCTCGAAGTAGTGCAGAGGCAGACCTTCCGGTATTTCTGGCATTTTGCCCACCCGGTAAGCGGGCTTTCCAGGGAAAGAAGCAATACTATCCGTGCTGATTATTTCTGGGACTATGCCAACGAAGCTTACGACGAGCCGAATTTCAGCAAAGGGACTTATGGCCCTGAAGCGTGTGCTATAGGCGGTACCGGTTTTGGTATTATGGCTACGATCGTTGCAGTGGAAAGGGGATGGATCGGCAGGGATACTGCCCTTAGGCGCCTGGTAAAAATGGTCGATTTTTTGAACAAGGCTGAAAGCTTTCATGGTATATTCCCGCATTTCATGAATGGTGAAACCGGAAAGACCATTCCTTTCGGAAAACTGGATGATGGTGCTGATATTGTTGAAACAAGCTATTTGCTGATGGGATTTCTATGCGCAAGGGAATATTTTAATATGGATTCACCTCTTGAGAAATATTTCCGCAACAGGATAAATGAACTCTGGAGGTCCGCCAACTGGAACTGGCATGCAAAGGGTGGTAATACACTGTTCTACTGGCACTGGAGCCCCTTGCAGGGTTTTGATATGAACTTTCCAATAAGAGGATGGAATGAATGCCTGATCACTTTTATTATGTCGGCTTCTTCCCCCAATCATCCGATACCCTCCGATGTTTATTTCAACAGTTTTGTGAACAGTGCTTCCTACTTCAACGGCAAAAAATATTACGATATCAAACTGCCCTTGGGATTTGAATATGGCGGCCCGTTATTTTTCTCGCATTACACTTTTATGGGGATCGACCCGCATAACCTTGAAAGCTTCCAGGTGAATTACTGGGAACAGAATCTGAACCATACATTGATCAACCGGCAATGGTGCATTGATAATCCTAAAAAGTATAAGGGGTACAGCAAAGAATGCTGGGGGTTAACAGCCGGTGACAGCTACAAAGGATATGTTGCACATTGCCCGCAGGAAGATCTCGGCGTTATTCAGCCAACAGCAGCACTCTCTGCATTTCCTTATACCCCCGAATATTCAATGGAAGCATTAAGGCATTTTTATTATGACCTGGGAGATAAAATATGGAGCGAGTATGGTTTCGTTGATGGTTTCAGCATCGATAAAAACTGGTATGCAAAAAGTCACCTGGCCATAGATCAGGGGCCTATTGTGGTGATGATAGAAAACTACAGGAGCGGATTGCTTTGGAAATTATTTATGAATATTCCCGATGTACAAAATGGTTTGAAAAAACTGGGGTTCAAAAGCCCTTCTATAAAATAAATATTGTTATATGAGTACTGTTTCAAGAAAGGATTTCTTACGGCGCACTGCGATGGCCGGCACGGCATTACTGCTTTCGCAGCTGGAAAGTTTCGCTCTTACAAAAAATGAGAGGAAGATTAAAATTGCTATCATTGGTTGTGGCAGTGTTTCCGGGCAGTATCTTCCTCATCTTTCTAAAAGCCCTTATGTGGAGCTGGTAAGCGTTTGTGATATTAAACCTGAGCGGGCTAAAAAGAGAGCAGAAGAATTTAAGGTGCCCAATCATTTCCCTCATATAGATCAATTGCTTGCCGGCCCTGATTTTGATCTGATGGTGACGCTTACAGACATGCAGGAACATGGCCACCTCAACAAGCAGGCGCTTAATGCAGGTAAACATGTGTGGAGCGAGAAGCCGTTGGCCAATACTTACAAAGAAGGGAAAGCCCTGGTTGATCTTGCAGAGAGCAAGAAATTAAGGATATGGGGTGCTCCGGCTGTTGTGAACAGCCCGCAGTTTGCATTTATGTCAAAAGCATTGCAGGAGGGGAAGCTGGGTAAAGTGTCTTCTGCGCATGCACATTATGGTCATACCGGCCCTACCTGGTCTGCTTTTTTTTATGAAGAAGGAGGCGGCAGCCTCCCTGATCTGGGTGTATATAATATTGCCACACTTACAGGTTTATTAGGCCCGGCCAAATCACTTGTTGCTATGACGAGTATTGTGACACCTGACCGGACAGTGGATGATAAAGGAAAGATCCCTGTAAAAGCAGAAGATAATGCCATGATATTAATGGATCATGGCAACGGGGTTATTTCCCATGTTCAATGTGGATTCAATTATTTCGATCCCTATGGTCATGAAGGGAAGGGGCAGGACAGGCCTACTATTATCATTTGGGGAACACAGGGGAATATGGCGCTTGTCGGTTATGACTGGGCTCCTTATGGCGTGGATATGGCCACCAGCAGTCATGAACAATCACAACGGTTTCTCCCTGATCCGGGAACCTATGTATGGCAGCAAGGGGCAACGGTGATTTCCGAATCCCTTATTACCGGTAAAGAACCTTTGATAAATGTTCATCATGCCTTACATGTACTGGAGATCATTGAAGCCGCAAGGGAGTCAGGAAAGACAGGAAAGAGGATCAAACTTCAGTCTGAATTCAAGTGGCCGATCGTTTAGCTTGCAGCAGGCGGAAGGTCTCCTTTTATTTTAACAATTGTTCCCACGCACTTCTATCAAAGTTTTTGGTGAAATTATCCAACAGGCGCAGATGTACCGGCATTGAAACATACCGGAACGACAGTGTGATGAACTGCGGATTGGCAGATGCCTGGGCGGCTCCGGAAAAATAGACAGGATTGTATTTATACAAAGGGCATGCACCTTTTTCGTTGTCATAGAATTTCCTGAAAGTGAAATCGGAAGTATATTCAGGAAGTTTCTGTTTTTGGTTCTGGTAACTATCTTCCGTGAAATTTATAACAGCCTGCTTCGACAGCCATTCGGCATTGCTTTCTTTCAGCAAACTGGCGATCTTTTCCTTTTTCCCTTCCACGATCCCCTTCCAGTTTTCATAACCTTTGCCCGAGCCGGCACCTTGTTTGGCAAAATATAATTTTTCTCTCTCGAAATATTCCAGCAGGCTTTCCAGGTATTCTTTCCGGGTTACAGGAACAAGCAAGGGCATATTGTTCTTTGTTATAAACCAGTACCGGTAAATATGGTCGTAGGTATTTTTCCTGATCTGCTTTTCCGGAATATCCTGCCAATAGTTGTTGCCCGTGTTGATGGCATTTACAAGTTCATCGTTTTTTACTGTTATATAATTCGCTAATTCAATTGTAGGAGCGATCCCTCCTGGCTTATAACTTTTCCAGTCTTTATATATATAATCTCCCAGGTTCAGATAGCCGTCAAGTGCTACTTGCAGATGCCTGCTCATTTCATTGAAGGGGATCGTATTTAAGTAAACTCTCAATACTGTTGAATATTCATCGTTGCGGGTGGTTTTTTTGTTTATGCAGATATATTCGTGAAGAGCTATCTGGAAGCGATAGTCGGCCAGTCTTTTATTGCCTGCATACTTATAGCCTTCGGATGAATAGTATCCTTCCCAAAAACCGCCTGTAAAATTAAAGTTGGCACGGCTTTTCTGCTCCAGCTTTTCTATTTGCTCCAACGTTTGTTTAGCGGTTGCTTTGTCTGCTGCTGTACTCAGATTGCTAAAATAAGCAGCTCTTACCGCTGGCCAGGGGTATTGGGCAGCGGTCTGGTATTTTCCGGTAATATCCTGCAGCTCCTGCTTTGAAGTACAGGGCCCGCCCAGTTTGAATTGAGCAATTATTGTTTGTGAAAGAAGGATACAGAGCAGATATATTGTAGTTTTTTTCATTTCAGATTGATTTAGGCTTCCTGATTATTATTATTATTTGAGATCATTAAAAGAAACACCGGAGCTTGTTCCAAAGCTGCCGCTGCTATTGATGCTGATACTGCCATTACCATCATTGGTGAAATGGACGGTTTGCTTTAGCTTGCCTTTTGCACTTCCTTTAAATCCTTCAATATCATTTTTTTTATCTCCTCCCACCTCACAATCAAAACCACCGCTTATTTCAGCGCCCACATATACATCCTGGATGCCACTTTTTCCTATCTCCATTCCTAATGTAACCTCAGCACCTACTTTGGATCCCAATGGTCCTTTATAAGTTTTGCCGGCACTTACTTCTACCGTACAGCTTTTGAATGAATCGAAAAAATCTGCTTTTCGCATATCCTGTTTCATACCGAGGTTTACAGGGCCCACGCCCAGGGTAGTAATCATTTCGGTACAGGTGATCTGTATGCTTCCTACAGGTGTTTTGAATTCACTGTTCAGCTGGCAATTCACTTCATCAAAGTCTGAAAGTTTTCCAGCACGCTGGGAAGCTATTTCCAGGCATTGTTTCTGCCCCAACCCAATGCCTGTATAGCTGACCTGCCCCAATGCCGACAACCAGGTAATTTTAGCGCCTATCACTGCCCTGTTAAAATCTTTGGGCAACCGGGTGAATTGTTCCCAGTACAGTTCTTCTTCAATATTCCTCCGTAATTGTTTCAGGCTATTGTCATAAAGTTCTTCCAGCTTGTCGTTGGGCAGTTTGGCAAAATACTCTTCGGATAAGGCGATGAACTTGCTGCAGAAACTTTTGTTGGCCAGCCCTTCACCAACCTGCATAGCTTCTTCCCGCTCGAGTTTATCGTATTTTGTTTTGTATTCCTTTAGCAGTAGCCCGGCATTATTCAGCAATGCTGCAGTCCCTTTTTTTGCCTCATCTATTTTAAGATTACGGCTTTTATCCGCAGATAATATATTGAGTACTGTCTGTGCTCTTGCTCTTAAAGGCAATTCTTCTGTTTTTATTTCTTCTGTTATTTTACCGGTAGTTGCAAATTCATAACCAGCGTCAGCCTTCTTTTTTAATTCTTCAGGTGTGGGGATGAGTTGATTCCATTGCTGCTGCAAACTGACGATCCTTTCAGTTATATCTTTTTTATAGGCTTCCCATACTTCCTTTAATTCGGCTTCTTCTGCTGCTTTTTTGGGAAATGGGGGATGTTCAAACCCGTGCAGCCCCAATGGGTCTGAATCGGGCTTGGTAGGGTAGCGGATGTCTTTTGCAGTAAGCTTGTATTTGAGCTTACGAAGCCGGTTTGCAATATCGGTCGACAAACTGCTGCCGGCAGCTTTTTTTACCAGCTCAACTGCTTTTGTAACATCTCCCTTGCTTTCTGCTATAGTCGATTTACTGATGTTTGCCTGAACATGAAGGGGCGACAGAACAAGTACTGTGTCAAAATATTTATCCGCCTTATTCAGTTCTCCAAGCTGGTACCAGGCCTGCCCGAGATTATTAAGGATGGAAGTATTTTTCGGGAAGTCTTTATTTAATTTATTAAGAAGGGGAATAGCCAGTTGCCCGCCATTCATCAGGGTGAGCATGGCTGCATAGTTGTTGAGGTTTTCTGCATTACCCGGCTCCATGGCCAGTGCCTTGCCCATCAGGTGGAGAGCAATCTGTAAACGGCCCGTAACCCAGATAAGGGATGCATTGTTCCCGATCATTAAAGCGGATTGCCTTTCTTTCTTTAACTGGTCATAAAATTTTTCCGCTGCAGATTTACTTTCAGGACTTAACCGGGTTGATATTTTTTGAACTACTCCTTGAATATAGGCAGCCAGTGCAGCATCTGAAAGCGGTGTAGCAGCAATGCCGCCAATCCTGGCAGCATCCTTTGCGGGAACCAGGCCAAATTCTTTCTGCATGGCTATATCCACTGTTCCGGCATTTTTGGTATTCAATACCGGGTTGCTTGCAGCATCAGACAGTTTTATGCCCATTTGCTCCATCATCTTTTTTTGCTCTGGAGTCAGTTTGTCGTATCCAGACTGAGCCTCTTTGAGCCGTTCCTGCACTTCCTTTTGATTCGTAGGATTACGTTTTTGGGATATGGCAAAAAGAGGAAGCAGGATGATGAAAAGTACAATATGCTTCATTTATTATTTTTTGTGATGAGCATTGAGTCTTTTTAATGACTACAAAACTGTATTTTTCTATTAGGGCAGTCAATCCTCTAAAAGAATGATTTTGCTCTTTAATAATCATAATACTTCTTAAGCAGGGAAAGGCCGGAATTCTTGGTAAAAAGGCTTAAATACTAGCTGGTACTTTGTTTGCACCTGAAAGCAGTTCATTTTTATCAAAAACATGAAGCGAGTTTTAACCTGTTGTTTCCTGATCTTTCCCGGCTTTCTTTTTGGACAATTCCGGATTGAAGCAAAATTGAAAGGATTTGAAGACGGTACTGTTTTTTATTTAAAGGATATTGAAGCGGACCAGGTGCTTGACAGCGCCGTAATTAATAAAGAAAGGTTCATCATAAAAGGGCAATTCGATGATACTCCCCGCTCTTTGTGGTTGTACACGCAAACAAAATCAAAAAACAGTTTTTTCTATTGCAATCTCTTTATGGGCAACGACCGGGTAACGGTGGAAGGATCGGCAACGGATATGCCCTATTTTTTGAAAATAACAGGTTCTCCTATTCATGATACCTATCAGATCCTGAATAGCGGAACGGGTAAACTATGGCGTTCAAGGGATAGCCTGGTTAGCCTGGTCATGCCTTTACTGATGAAGAATGAGAACCAGGGCCGTCAGGACAGCTTGTGGAAAATAATAAGGGTGATTGACGATACGGTCGATCTGATCACGCATCAATTCATCCGCCGGCATATAAACTCTTACGCAGGCGTGCGGCAATTGAATTATGCCCGTTTCCAGTTTGATTCAGCCACGCTCCGGCAACTTTATAATCAATTGGAATCGCCATTTTCAGAAAGCCGGTATGGCAGAACAATCGCGACTTTCTTGCGGGTCGGCTCTCCGTTAAAAGCAGGCGATCTTTCCAGGGATTTTGCCGCTATCGATTCTTCCGGGAAGCAGCATATGCTGGCTGATTATCGTGGAAAATATGTGCTGCTCAATTTTACTACAACATATTGTGGCCCCTGCATCCTGTCAAAGGGAGAAATGAAAAAAGTAGCCTCCCTGTATGCTGATCGGTTGTCCGTTCTGGGCTTTAATGCAGATGCGTCGCGGGATACCTGGCTGAAGGGTTTGATAAGGGATAAACCAACATGGCCGGTTATATGGGATGGTCAGTCCGGGCACAGCGAAGTAATATTAAAATATGGTGTGCAGGGTTATCCTACCTATGTATTGCTCGATCCGAATGGTATAATCGTTCATCGTTGGTCCGGTTATAGTGAAGGCAGTATCCTGGCGACCTTGCAGAAAAAATTACCTCCCGAAAATTTGCCGTAAATTCCAGTTATGTTTGTTCGTTGTTTAAGCGTATTGGTTTTACTACTATCAGTGGAAGTTGCTTATGGGCAGGCTAAAAACAGTGAGGATGGATATTTCCAGTTTAATATTCTATACACATATGTAGACGGCCATACTTATGAGAACTTCTATTATGTGAAGGAAAACGAACTGTGGTCTTATAATGGCCGGACGACGCAATTCACCGCCTTTCCCGGGGGCATATTGCCTAATGATACCGGTATCATTGGAAGATTAAATACAGAGGCGGGAGTAGGGGTACGCTTCAGGCAGCGATCCCGTGTTTTTCCGGGCTATCCGGTACAGATGCTGAACAGAAAGCTTTCGTCAAGCAATATCCTGGATAGTTCAGATGCATCTGTCATTGCCCTCGGTATTCATCCGGGGAATGCCCATTTGTATGAATACCGGATCTTGATCAATAATGAAACAGTATGGAAAGATTGGTCAGGTTTCTCTCAATTTGCGAAAGTGCCGGAAACCGGGTACCGGTATGCAGTGATCGGATCATTCAGGCGGCCTGGCAGTTACCTGCTGATAGAGATACGGAATAAGCAAACGCAGCAGGATGCTGGTAGTGTCGTGCTTAACTGGCCCCGGTGTTTTCAGTTGTCCGTATCGAATACCCGTATTTATTTTAAAGAAGATAACCAGATTGGCACCGACGGATACCTGGATGCCGGGCTTTTAAAGAAAGGGTATGCTTCGGCTAAAGCGGAAGGCACAGGTGTATTAAAAGACCTGCGTATTCCTGGAGATAAGGAATACCTCAGCGTGATCCTTGATCTCAACCAGATGGAATTGACTTTTCCTTACCGGGCAAAACTGGAACGGCAACGGAATGGCATACTGGATACTGTTGAGGTTAACTACTATTTTAATGAAAAAGAACTCCGGATACCCGGTATGCTGATTGATAAGCCGGGTAAATATCGCTTACTGGTGGGATGTACCTACTTTTTTGACTCTCCGCTATATAAACAGTGGGTACTCGCCGTGCCTTTTGAAATATTGAAACCACCCGCACTATCCAGGAAATGGACCATAAAACAGGCGCTGCCTTATGCCCTCGGGGTATTCGCTTTGGCTGGCATACTGTTTTACCTGTATTACCGGATGAACCGGCAACGTGTGAGACGAATAGAGCAGGAGAAGCAATTACAACATTTACAGCTTCGCAGCCTACAGGATCAACTGAACCCGCATTTTTTGTTTAATGCACTGGGAGCTATTCAGAATCTTATAGGAAAAAATGATACTGTGCAGGCATCCCGCTATCTTGACCGGTTTTCGGTACTTACGCGGACCATTCTTGCCAACAGTCACCGGGATATTATAAGTTTGGAAGATGAGTGGAGTATTTTACAGCGTTATCTTGAAATGGAGCAATTACGTACTGCTTTTCATTTCAGCATGATGATGGATGATTCCATACCCGTTTCCAATATAGAAATACCGGTAATGCTGCTGCAGCCTTTTGTAGAAAATGCAGTAAAGCATGGTGTAACTGGAACAGGTATGATACGGGTGGAAGCCCGGCGTGTAGGAACAGATCTTGTTTTCAGTGTTTCAGATAATGGCAAAGGCATGAATACCGCTTCCTCAAGCGTAGCAGGAAGTGGTTGGGGATTGCAGATAGTAAATGAACGGGTACGTTTGCTGAATGAGATGTATGGAGAAGAACTTGTTCGTTATAGCATCCTTTCTGATCATTCAGGTACCCGTGTGGAAATACGATTGAAAGGTTGGCTCTCTTAAATTTTATCACGATCATGTCCATTCGTACTATTATTGTTGAAGATGAATCGCATAACCTGGAGCTCCTGGAGCGGTTGATCCAATTGGAGGTACCTTCCTTAAAAGTGGTTGCCACTGCCAGTTCTGTAGCAGAAGCCCATAAAATGATCCATCAACATCAACCAGAACTGCTGCTGCTGGATATACAATTAAAAGGCGAGACAGGATTTGACCTGTTATCTGGTTTAACGGATATACGATTCGAGATCATTTTTATAACCGCTTATGATCAGTACGGGATACAGGCTGTTAAGTTTTCCGCACTGGATTATTTGCTGAAACCTGTTATGGCACCTGATCTTCAGCAGGCTGTCAGTAAAGCGATATCACGAATTGAGAAGAAACAGCAGGACAAGAAACTGGAAAACCTGCTGGCCTTTCTTGCGGCAGGCAACCATGACCAGCAAAAACTAGCCTTACCGCTGCAGGATGAGGTCCGGTATGAACCGGTGATGAGCATTATCCGACTTGAAGCTTCCAATAACTACTGTTATATCTTCCTGGAAAACGGTGAACGGTTACTGGTATGCAAAACGTTGAAAGAATTTTCCGGTATGCTGGAGTCCTACAATTTTATACGCACCCATCAGTCGCACCTGGTAAATATGAAAACGATAAAGAGTTATTTAAAAGAAGATGGTGGTATGCTCCTGCTCGTTGATCTGTCAAAAATCCCTATCTCCAAAGCGCACCGCTCATCAGTCAAAGAAAAACTGCAGCGGTTTTCCCGTTTTTAACAGAAGTACAAACAGGTATTAAGTTTGCCGGAAGCAAGATGCGCCCTCATGTTTTGTTTTTATTGATACGTTTGTCCCTGATCTGCTTAAGTGTTTTATTGGTGGTTGAATCATCCTGTTCGATCTTCGAAAAGCCCACTCTTTGGGAAAGATAGATCCCGGTGTGCCCGCTGAAATAATAGGCAGTGAAACAGGCAACGGCATAATACAGGATATAGTTGCCGCCGAAAAGTTCTACTCCCATGATCGTGCACGCAATGGGCGTGTTGGTAGCACCGGCAAATACAGCAATAAAACCGAGTGCTGCCATCAGGTCTACAGGCGCGCCAGTGATCATAGCTATCGTATTTCCCAGTGCAGCACCAATAAAAAACAACGGGGTTACTTCACCACCTTTAAAACCCATGCCCAGTGTTATTGCAGTGAATATTATTTTCCAGAACCAGCTTAAATATCCTGCACCTCCTTCAGAAAAACATGAAACAATGGATACACCAGCAGGATCAGGATTGGTTACTCCAAGGCCGAGGTAATCCCTTGTTCCTGTTACAGCTGTTAATACAATAATGATAACACCACCGAGTGCGGGGATCAGCCATTTGATCTTGATAAAGCGGTTGCTGTAATTTTTGATCGTATGGGAGAGTTCGGAAAAGAAATAGCCTGCCAGCCCGAAAAACATGCCGCCAATAATGGCTTTTCCCAGAAGCAGGTAATCAAAATGCAGTAATGAAATATTGCTGGAGTCGGCTGCTTTAAATGTGATGTAGTAAGCTGTGTGATGAATGCCATAAGCAGAGCAGGTGAAATCAGCCAGCACGCTGGCGATAAAGCAAGGCATTAAGGCATTGTAGTTCATTCTGCCAATCGCCAGTACTTCGAGAGCAAAAATGGCGCCTGTAACGGGCGTGCCAAACACAGCTCCGAAGCCTGCGGCAATACCGCACAGGAGAAGGATGCGGATGTCCTGTTTGTTCAATTTAAACCAGCGACCGAGGAGTGCCGCCATACTTCCGCCCATTTGTACAGCTGTGCCTTCCCGGCCTGCAGATCCACCAAATAAATGGGTGATGATCGTTGTGCTCAAAACCAATGGCGTCATACGGGAAGGAACACCTCCACCAGGTTCATGGATTTCTTCCATGATCAGGTTGTTCCCTGCTTCCGCATTTTTACCAAAGAATTTATAAATAAAATAGATCAGGATACCGGCCAGGGGAAGAAGATACAATAGCCAGCTTTGCTGCCAGCGCATTTCAGTGGCTTTATCCAATAGCCATAAGAACAGGGCAACCAGCGAACCAACAATAAACGAAACAGGGATAGTGAGAAGCGTCCAGCGAAGAAGGTGGTTAGTGATGGCAATGTGCTCGAAGCTGGCCTTTAATTTTTTTATCATCCTACAAATAGTTTAGAAGGCCATAAAGGCCGGTACTTAATTTGTAGGCGCCATTAGTCCTTAAGAAAGAACGGTTCAGTAGGAAGACACCATTTCCTTGGGAACGAAGATACATTACAGGGCTGGAAATCCCGCTTCCTCCCGAAGGTTTTCCCACAAAGACAACCAAGGCCACAAAGAATTATTATGTGAGCAGCTCTTTTACTATTGGTTTTACAGGTATGAGCAATACAACGAGATAATATATTCCTTTGTGGCCTTGGTTGTCTTTGTGGGAAAACCTTCACGGCGAGGTAAAACAAAACAGCCTGTAAACAAGGCAGTTTACAGGCTGTCAGTGTATTCCGTACAAACTTTAAGTCAAAAGTTCTTTTATACTATTTTGATTTATCAGGGAACGGCGGGATCTTCGGCACAGCGGTCGCTCCTCCCTGTGCCAGCTTGTCCAGCAGCTCTTTTATACCACGCGTCAGTTGTTGGTCGATTCCCTTATACTCATCAAACGGGTCATTGACTACTTCAATGTCCGGATGCACACCTTCTCCCTCTATGATAAACGAAGAACCATCTGGTGCGAAATGAGCGAATTCAGGTTTCCGCATATCACCACCATCAATGAAAGGTAATGAACCGCTGATGCCAACCACGCCTCCCCAACTGCGCTGCCCGATCAATGGACCGATCTTGTAATACTGGAACTGCCAGGGGAAAAGATCGCCATCAGAAGCAGAATACTGATCAATCAGGCAAACTTTGGGGCCAACATGCGCATCAGGTTTGATGGAAGAAACTGTACTATTGCGGCGCATGGTGCCAAGACCAGGTTTACGCAACAAGCGTTCAATGATCATGGGTGATACATTGCCTCCACCATTACCGCGGTCGTCGATGATGAGAGCTTCTTTGTCCAGTTGGGGATAAAAATAACGGGCAAATTGATTGAGCCCTTCAGGGCCCATGTCAGGGATATGCACATAACCGATGCGGCCTTTGCTTGCTGCTGTTACTTTCGCAATGTTCTGCTGCACCCATTCATGATAATAAAGTGATGACTCGTCTGCAATGGGTTTAACCAGCACTTTGCGTGCGCCAGTGCTGGCTGGCGAACTGTTCAGCTCAATTTCAACAAGCTGCCCTGCTTTGGCAATAAGTGTCTGGTAAATATTGGCAACATCCTTCATGGATGTTCCATTGATCGAAATGATATATTCACCTGCTTTGGCATTTACGCCCGGCACGCGCAGGGGAGATGCCAGTGTTTTGTTCCAGCTCTCACCGGAGAGAATACTGTCGATCCGGTAATAGCCACTCCTGTCGCGGCTGAAAGTAGCACCAAGCAGGCCCATGGGTATGCGATCAATGGATGGGCGATCACCACTATTCACATACGCATGTCCAACGTTCAGTTCACCGATCAACTCGCCGATAAGATAAGTGAGATCATCGCGGTGATTGACATAGGGAAGCAATGGTGCATATTTATCATGCATGGCCTTCCAGTTCACACCATGCATATTAGGGTCATAAAAATAATCGCGCATCTGGCGCCAGCTCTCATCATAGATCTGCTTCCATTCAGCTTTGAGGTCAACATTGATCTTAAGTGCGCTCAGGTCAACTTTATTGGAAGGAGTGATCTTTGATTTGCCCAGTGTTTCAATAAAAAGATCATTGCCGCTGCGGAAGAGGATCTTCTTTGCATCCGGCGATACGCTGTAACCGCCGAACATGCCGATTTCTGTTTCCTTACCATCCGCAAAGCTGAAGAATTTGAAACCGCGGCCAGCCCGTCCGCCAACGGAATAATAAAGACCGTCTTCAACCGGTACCAGCCCGCCATATCCTCCGGGTGTTACCGGTAAGCTTTCGATGCGGTCTGCAATGCCTGCTTCATCGACCGTTATGGTAATGGCCTTTGATGGACTCTTTGCTGGTGCCGTTGCTGCTTTTTTATTGCTGGTATCAGCTTCGTTTTTGACCGATACCTCATCATTTTTATCGGCAAAAGGCGATGGCGTTGCAGCGCTTAAGCGTACAAAATATGGCCGGCTCATATCCGTATAAACGTGATTCCATTCTGTATTACTGTAAGTGGGATTGAAATCGCGCTGTGATACAAAGTATAGTAATTTCCCATCCGGGCTGAATTGAGCACCGGAACTGTTATACCAGTTGTCCGTAACAGTGATCGTTTTCTTCAAGTCCAGGTTGTACAGGTTGATGACGGAGAATTCGCGCGCTTTTCCCGGAAGCGTATAAGCGATCCACTTGCTATCCGGGCTGAAAGTGTAAGAGCCGATCGTGCCTGCGTCTGAATGCGCGACCGTTGTTTTATTGCCTGAAGAAATATCAACGGTATATAAGTTCTGCTCCCTGTCTCCAAACAGGAGATACTTGCTGTCAGGGCTCCAGATGGGATCGAATTTATAAGAGCCGCCACCTTTGGTAAGTTGCTTTGCCGGCGCAGTACCATCCTGTTGCTGGATATAGAGTTCGTCCTCGCCGGTGCGGTCGGAAATATAGCTGACCCATTTTCCGTCAGGACTCCAGGCGGCATTGCGGTCATGTACTCCACTTGACTGGGTGAGATTGCGGGTGACGCCGGTTTTTGCAGGCAGGGTAAACACATCACCGCGGGCGCCGATAACAATGCGTTTGCCATCAGGTGAAATATCCGTGCTGTAAATAAAATCAGCAGCATTTATCTGTTTGGTACGGCCTGATGCAAAATCTTCGGCGATCACGATGCTCAATTTTCTTGCCTCGCCTTTTGCCAGGTCATACAGGTAGATGTACCCGCCGTTTTCAAACACGATCGCATCGCCGCCAAGCGAAGGGAATTTGATATCAAACTCTTTAAAGTCGGTAAGCTTTTGTGTTTGTTTGGTTTTGGTATCATATACAAAGAGATTGGCGATTCTGTCGCGGTCGCTGACGAAATAGACCTTATCGCCATAATACATGGGGAACATATCCTGTGCAGGATTGTTCGTGATGTTTTCTGCTTTGCCGGTTTTGGAATCTGTGAGCCAGATATCATCTGCCATGCCACCGCGATAATGTTTCCAGGTGCGGAATTCCCGGAACACACGGTTCATAGCCATTTTTGACCCATCCTTATTATAAGAAACCCATGATGCAACAGAGAAGGGGAGTTCCTTGCTGAGATCTCCGTTAAGGGGTGCCAGGTAAATCTTTCCTTTGAAGGCATTGAAGGATGTGCCGCGGCCGCGGTAGATCACCTGTTTGTCATCAGGTGTCCATCCCATCACGATATTATTGGGGCCCATACGGTCAGCCACATCATCGCGGCCAAGTGTTGCAGTGTAGGTAATGCGTTTAGGCTCTCCGCCGGTTGAGGGGATCACAAACACTTCGGTGTTGCCATCATACTGCCCTGTGAAAGCGATGGACTTGCCGTCATGGCTGAAGCGGGCAAACATTTCATAACCCGGATGGCTGGTGATACGCCTTGCAACGCCGCCTGCAGATGGAACTATATACAGGTCGCCGGCATAGGTAAAGGCAACTTTGTCGCCATAGACAGCAGGAAAACGCAGTAAGCGTGCTTCCTGTTGGGCAGTAGCGATCAGAAAGCAGCCACATAGCAGGATAGAGGCTATAAGTTTTTTCATACGCAATTTGGTTTTATATAAATAAGTCGGATCTTATTGCAATGCGTTGTGATGTTAATTATAACCCCAGGATATGGCTGTGTATATTAACGGGCTTCCAACACTCGGTCTCTGGCCAAAAAACAAGCGCCCACTACGCCGGCGTTTTCATTTAGCAGGGAAAGTTTGATCTGTGTGTCTGTATTGACCAAATTTAATGAATACTTATTAATAGCACTTTTTATAGGAAATAAGATGTACTCCGAAGTTTCAGCCAGCGCTCCTCCCAATACGATGAGTTCAGGATTGTAAAGGTTGATGAGCATGGCGATCCCTCTGCCCAGTTTTTCTCCGATCTCAGCTACAAGGTCAATGGCGAGCACATCGTCATCTTTTGCAGCCTGAATGATATGGGATAGTTTAATATCCCCGATAGCCAGGTCTTTGGTAATGCTGCTGGCATAGCCATTTTTTATTTTTTCGCGGAACAAATGGGTTAAAGCCCTTCCGGATGCTTCGGTTTCGAGGCAGCCTTTCTTGCCGCACTGGCAAATTATTTCATTGTCGAAAAAAGGGATATGGCCAAACTCTCCGGCAAACCCTGATTTGCCATAATAGATCTGCCCATTGATAATGATCCCCATTCCAATGCCATAATCGAGGTTGAGGAACAGTACATTTTTTTCGTGCCTTACAGCGCCGGCAATATATTCACCATAAGCCATCGCCCTGGAATCATTTTCGATGAATGTTTTGATGCCGGTAGCCTGTTCCAGGTAAACACTTAGCGGGTCTTCACTGAAATGAAAAAAACTATAGCTGTAGCCTGTAGTGGAATTGATGCGGCCAGACAGATTGAGGCCCATAGCCAGGATCTTATCGTTGGAGATCGAAGTTTTCGAGATAAAATTTTTGATGATAGCACATAACTCGTCTAACGAATGCTTTTCATTAGATAGGGTGTAAGGGATATTTTTTGATGTGGAAGTCAGGTTCTTGCACAGATCGATCAACCCGATATTAATATGGGTTTGCTTAATATCTACTCCCAGGAAAAAGCCTGAGTTGGCAACAAGGCCATATATGCTGGGTTTTCGTCCGCTGGCAACGGTCGTTTTTCCATAATCGCAGGCAATGCCATCGGAGATCAGCTCGTTGATCAGGGTGGTTATTTTAGGAACGCTGAGCAACAGTTTCCTGCTCAGGTCCGAGATCGTCATATTACCGGAAACGGATAAAATGCTGATGATCTCCTTTTTTATTGAATTGTTTTTAAAGGCAATCCCCGGCTTGTTTTCGCTTTCCAGATCGTCCCAAAATGTCATAATTGCGGTTTAGTATTAATGTGTAGTTACTCAAATATAGAGACTATAATTTAAAGCCATTTTGCAAAGTAAGCAAGATAAGGGCATATAATAGCAGCGCACAGGCCTTAATTATTAAAAAATGAGATTAATAAAACCTAATTAATAATATTTTTTATTAAATAAGCTCATTTATGAAAATATTTCATTTATTTTGGACGAGGAGATTTGCTTGCACCGTGTTTAAGGATCATCCCAATAATTTGAGATCTTCTTTGCGTAAAAGCAATTCCTGAAGCAGAATAAACCAAGATTAATGAGCTTA
The DNA here is from genome assembly GCA_036262095.1 of Chitinophagaceae bacterium. Taxonomy (GTDB): domain Bacteria; phylum Bacteroidota; class Bacteroidia; order Chitinophagales; family Chitinophagaceae; genus Terrimonas_A. The sequence continues at coordinate 23,503 of DATAJQ010000050.1, forward strand.
AACACAAATAATAGCAAAGCCCTTAACCCGCTCTTCTGGATCTCCACCACCTGGTTTGCGATGGGTTTACCTTTTGTTGCCCTGTCAAGCGCCAGTTCCATCATGTATAAGAACATCGGCGTTTCAGACTCTTCCATTGCTTTCTGGACCTCCTTGATCATGCTGCCCTGGTCACTCAAACCATTATGGGGGCCATTCCTCGAATTATACAGGACCAAGAAGTTCTTTGTTTATACAACCCAGGTTTTGACCGGGGTATTATTTGGCCTGGTCGGCCTGTCACTTCAACTGGATCATTTCTTTAGTGTTTCTATCACGTTGTTGACCATCATAGCTATTAGCGGCGCTACGCATGATACGGCTGCAGATGGTGTGTATCTGAACGAACTGGATGCGAGGCAGCAGGCAAAATATGTAGGCTGGCAAGGGGCATTTTATAATATAGCCAAAGTGTTTTCAGGAGGCGTCCTGGTATACCTGGCCGGTATACTGGAACAGCGTACCGGGGTAAAGACTGCCTGGATGCTCGTGATGTTTGCCTATGGGATCATTATGCTGGGCATAGGACTGTATACTATCCGCATGCTGCCCTCAAATGAAGAAAAGAAAAAATCTGCTTCATTCCAGGAAGGAATGGCTACACTGAAAGATGTGATCATTACTTTTTTTCAAAAGAAAAATATTGTTTACAGCCTGCTCTTTATTGTTCTCTACCGCTTTGCAGAAGGGCAGGCCATTAAAATAACGCCTTTGTTTTTTAAAGCAGGCAGAGATGCAGGAGGGTTGGGATTGTCCACTTCTGAGATCGGCCTGCTCTATGGCACCATCGGTGCTATTGCCTTTGTGCTTGGTTCTATTGTAGCCGGACATTTTGTTTCTAAAAAAGGGCTTGACAGAAAAAGGCTTTTGATCTTATGCACTTTTTTTAATGTGCCCTTTGCTGCTTATGCTTTGCTGGCTGTTTATCAACCGGTGAGTCTTCCCATTATTGCCGGCGCAGTTGCTGTCGAATACTTTGGTTATGGCTTTGGGTTCATCGGTATCATCCTTTTTATTATGCAAAACATTGCACCGGGTAAATATAAGATGGCGCACTATGCTTTTGCCAGCGGTATCGTCAACCTTGGGTTTATGATCCCTTCCATGATCAGTGGTATCCTCAGTGATCATCTCGGATATAAAGCGTTTTTCATCTGGGTCTTAATAGCTACGATCCCTGCTTTTATAGTTACCTGGCTGGTGCCGCTTCATAACCCGATGGCGGAGGGAAGGAGTAATTGATAAAAAGGTTTTATTCTTTTTCATTCAACTGTTAACTATTATAATTTATGAGGACTTGTTTTTTGTCATTTGTAACGCTGCTGCTCGCATTTGAAATGCAGGCCCAGAGCAGTTTGGAGGTCTCCAAAAAACTTACTGCTGCAAAGCCGGGTGATATTGTGCTACTTGAAGGGTTCCTGAATGAGGGATTCCCTAAAATAGCGTACCAGAAAAAAATACAACCCGGACCGCAGTTTATCATTTCTGATGATCCGGAGTATATCCGTATTCCTGAAGCCATTGTTCTGCAGGAAGAAGTGAATCCCGGTGCTGTGCGGTTATACGTGTATAATGTAAACGGAGTAACTGCTCCGGAAAAGATGCCCCGTAAAATTTCTGCGGTGATCAAAAACATGGGCCGTGAAAATATGCGTATCCGCATGTTGAAATACTCCTCACAAAAGCCATCCGCCAATTATTTTCAAATTGGGAAACAAGGGCTGGAAGACTATTTTAATTCGAATGTGGTGAAGAATGTACGCACTGTTAAGCCAGGAGAAGTAATAGCCATAGATGAGAAACTGGAAAAACAAATTGTCAATTATGATGAACTGGTGCATGGCTTTTATGAGTTTGTAGTGGACCAGCCGGCATTAGTCAGCATACTGCAAACATCTCCGCAAAAGTCAGGTCCGAAGGCTTTTGCCAGTATTGATACGATCATCCCTTTCAGCCATGTGAATGCCGGAAGAGGGGTCTTTCCTGTGTCCAATTATAAAATAACCAACGATGAAGTGATTGATACTAAAAATGGAGTATCTCAACTGATCGTTGCCGATGGGGAAGATGATCCCTGGATCAATGGTACCATTGGACCTGACAAGGAAGATGCAAAGAATGTGGGGAATTATGGAGTGATGTACAATACTAAGTTGAAATGGAAAAGCAGCGATGGGAAAGGATTGGCATTGATAACCTGGAATGCGCGGTCAGACAATGGTCAATGGTGTGGTGGCATGGGACTTACTATGTCATTGTCAGATAAGAATATGAAAAAAACAGTGAGGCAATATCCATTGCACCAACTGATCACCAAAGGCCGGCCGGAAGCCATACTCATTGAAATCTACAAACCTAATCCTGCTAAAGAAATACAGGAGATTGAGTTTACTTATTCTCCACCGGGAGCATCATGCCTGCCTACTCCGTTGATACTTGTGCCGGTAGATTTATAAATACTGCGCGCCTGACAACGACCCTATGAGTCAGCTACCTTTTCCCTGAAATGTTTAACTGAATTTCTATTTTTTAATCTCTCAACCAAACACTATGCTATGTTTTAAGTCAATTATTAATTATGCAGGCTTTCGCCGTTGGTTACTGGTGTTTGCACTGGTAACCGGGTATTATGTTGCTGCATTCGCCCAGCAATCTGTTAAAGGATTGGTCCGGGATGATGCAGGAAAGCCTTTGGCTGGAGTAACCATTACTGTAAAAGGTAGTGATCTGAGCACTATCTCAAATAGTAGTGGTGAGTACGAACTAAATGCGGCAGATGGGAACGTTCTGGTTTTTACTTATGTTGGAATGATCTCACAGGAAGTAGCTGTTAAGGGGAGATCCTTACCCGCTGTTGTACTGAAGCAGGATGTAGCTTCATTGAACGAAGTAGTAGTGGTGGGTTATGGTTCACAGAAAAGAGCTACTCTGTCCGGCGCTGTATCTACCATTAAAGGCGCTGATCTGCTTAAAGCTCCTGCCACAAACATTTCCAGTTTGCTGGGAGGCCGGCTTCCTGGTATATCTTCCGTTCAGGAGTCGGGTGAGCCTGGTGGTGATCAGGCGGGTCTTATCATCCGCGGTTCCAGGGTTGGTGTAACTTATATTGTAGATGGTGTTCCCCGTTCTATTAATGATATAGATCCTAATGATGTAGAAAGCATATCTGTATTAAAAGACGGTGCTTCGGCTGCTGTGTATGGACTTCAGGCTGCAGGTGGTGTAATTATAGTAACTACAAAAAAAGGCTCCGGCTCAAAACCTACTATTAATTATACAGGCACAACAGGTGTTTCATTGAATGCAAATTTCCCTCAGTTCATGAATGGTCCCCAGTTCGCCCATTATTACAATATGGCTGATATGATGGACAAACTGGCAAACGGTACTATCACAAGCAGGGATCAGTATGTTCCAATATTTAAAAAGGCAGACGTGGATATGATGTTGAATGGTGATCCTACCGACGGATGGGATAATGTGGATTATATTGATAAAGTTTTCGGTACAGGCCGCAACACCCGTCATAGTTTGTCTCTCCAGGGGTCTAAAGACAATGTGAAATACTTTACTTCAATTGGGATGCAGGACCAGTCCGGAAATATTGACAATTTTAATTTCAAGCGATATAACCTGAGAGCAAACGTATCAGCACAGGTTGCTAAGAACATAACTTTTGATATAGGTGTTGCAGGTGCAGTCACTGATAAACAGACTCCAGGTTATGCGGCAGGCGGCACCGATGCCAATGGTTATTTAGGTGAGCAGGGTTGGTTCTCTATTGGAAAACAAACCATCGCCATGCACCCTTACCTCCCTGTAAAATATGATGGGTTATATACCGGGGTGCCTCCGCGTAATAACGCAGCTATCCCTAACAGCCCCTTAGCGGCTATTTATGAGTCAGGATATAAGAAAACAAATGGCATTGATATCCAGACCAACCTGGGCTTGACCTACAGCATTCCCTGGGTGCAGGGATTGAAGTTGAGAACTTATGGCGCTTATGATGCGTGGACCACACGCAATAAAAATCTGGACATATTCTTTTACATGAATGCAGTCCGCTTGCCTGATGGTACCAATACACATCAGTTTGTAAAAATGCTGGATGCAAAAGGTGTGACCTATAATTCGCTTGGTGAAGGACAAACCAATTCACAGCAATTGGTAAGCCAGACCAGTCTTTCCTTCGACAGGAAATTCGGGCAGCATGCAGTGGATGCGTTAGTGCTTTCGGAAGTGCGTGATTATAAATCGAACAGTCTTTCTGCCTATGCAAGAAATGTGATGTTCCCTGAGCTACCAGAGTTGGGATTAAGCACGCCTGCAAATTCTCCTATCGGCGGTTGGAGCGACAGGTCCCGTTCTATCGGTTATGTGTTCCGGGCCAAGTATGATTTTGCCAACAAATACATAGCTGAAGTTACCGGGCGTTACGACGGTTCTTATAAATTTTCAGGAAACGTGGAAGGTAAGCGTTGGGGATTTTTCCCGTCAGCGTCCCTGGCGTGGAGATTATCTGAAGAAAGTTTTATGGAGAAGACTTCCTCCTTCCTGGATGATCTGAAAATAAGGGCATCGGTAGGTCTTTTGGGTAATGATAATGTAAGCGCTTTCTCTTACCTGAGCACTTACTCTTTTGGAAGCCAGTTGCCCCTCAATGGTGGATTAAATAACTCCATGTATACCAGCGTTATTGCCAATCCTAATCTCTCCTGGGAAAAGACACTTTCCTATAACGCCGGCTTTGATGCAAGTTTGTGGAAAGGAAAACTGACCGCCGAGTTCGACGTATTCTATACCTATACGTATGATATTTTGATGTCGATGTCATCCGGCTATCCTCCATCAATGGGCGGATATTATTTCACTTACGAAAACTTTGGCAAAACAGATTCCAAAGGGTTTGAGTTGCTTTTAAAGCATCAGAACTCAGTTAAACTCGGCGGTAAAGTACTTAGATATTCTATTGCTCCTAATGTAAGCTATGCCACTGCCAAATGGTTAAGGTATAACGATAGTCCGAATGCTCCTGAAATGCAGAAAGTATCCGGCAAAAAAACAGGCGTTATTTCCGGTTGGGTTGCTGATGGTTTATTCCGTTCTGAAAAAGAGATCGATGAATCAGCATGGTATGGCAGCCGTCCCAACCTGGGTGATATCAAATACAAAGACCTGAACGGTGATGGTAAAATTGATTACCAGGACAGGGGCCTGATCGGCCGGCCTAACCGCCCGGAACTGATGTATGGTTTGAACCTGGGCGCTTCCTGGAACGGTTTTGATATTAATGCACAGTTTACAGGAGGTGCATTGTTTGATGTATCACTGACAGGTACCTACTACAATGGATATGATGACAACACTATCTGGACGCAAACATTTAAAGAAGGTGCCAACTCTCCTTTATTCCTTGTAGAGAATGCTTACAGCATAGACAATCCGAATGGAACATTCCCCCGGATAACGTTGAGCTCTACTACTCATGGTGGTGACAATGGCCTGGCTTCTACATTCTGGTTCAGGAACGGTACTTATGTTCGCCTGAAATCTGCACAGATCGGATACAGCATTCCTGAATCCTTAACACGCAGAATGGGTATAACCCGTCTCCGTGTGTTTGTAGAAGGCTCCAACATTTTTACTATTTCCGGTTTGCCGGCAGGCGTGGACCCTGAATCGCCCCGTGTGAATAATGGTTACTATCCGCAGCAGAAGATCTTTACAGGAGGAGTAACCCTGACATTCTAAAATTGAGCAACAATAATCCAGATCATTTAAAAACGATCCGAAGGGGATTTCTCCTGATGGATGTAAAACGAAAACGGATGAAAAGACTTATTATAAATACAATGGTGTTAGGGCTTCTGCTGGGAGTATCTTCCTGCAAGAAGTATTTGGATCTCGCACCTACGAGTGCTGCATCAGACAAGCTTGTTTGGAGCAGGGTTGATTATGCTGAATTGGCAGTAAACAATTTTTATCACGATCTCAACTACTTTGGAAGTTTCAGCTCAGGGCAATCCGATGCAGGCATGACAGAAGGTTTTACTGACATGCTGAAGTATTCTTCCATGACGTACAATGCCCTCATGTATATTCCTAATGAACTGGCGTATGGCGGCCCTGTTCTGACAGCCAATTATGTATCGGTTTACCTCGGAAGCTGGTCAACCGTGTATGATAAGATCCGCCGGGTGAATGAAGCATTAAGCAATCTTAAAAAGTATGGTGCCACATTGTCGGCAGATGATGCTACACGCCTTGAGGCAGAGATACGCTTTTTCAGGGCATTCCTCTACTTCGATCTGTTGAAGCGCTACAAAGAGGTGATCATTTATGATGAGGACCTGAGCAAGATATCTAAAAATGCAGCATTAAGCTCCGAAGCGGCCGGATGGGATTTTGTTGAAAAAGACCTGCTTTTTGCCGGTCAGCATCTGCCTGTTTCCACTAATGCCCAGGGGCGTTTAACCTCAGGTGCTGCATACGGGTTTATGTCTCGTGCAATGTTGTATGCCAAACGCTGGCCATCTGCACAAACTGCAGCAGAAAAAGTGCTGGCTATGAATTATACACTTGCTACTAATTATGCTGACGCTTTTAAGGGAGGGAACAGTGAAGCCATTATCCAGTATAGCTATGACAAACGCGTGTTCACGCACAGCTTTGATTTTTACTATGTGCCCGGTGGTGATAAAGAAGGCAGCGGAGCGTATGGCACACCACCCCAGGAAATGGTGGAATCTTATGAGTTGGCTAATACCGGCGGCTTTCCTGACTGGTCTGAATGGCATACGACCAGCGGCACCACGGAAACACCTCCTTATGCGCAATTGGAGCCACGCTTCCAGGCATCTGTATTATATAATGGCGCCAGTTGGAAAGGGAGGACCATTGAAGCTTTTGTAAATGGAAAAGATGGCTACGCCAATTGGAAAACAGACGCAGTTCCTGCCGGAAGAACCGTTACTGGCTACTTCCTGCGCAAGCTGCTGGATGAAAACCTGAACCTTAATACTGATAATTCCACACAGCCCTGGATTGCACTCCGTTTGGGAGAAGTGTTGCTGAACTATGCAGAAGCTTGCTATAAGAACGGAGCTCCTGGTTTGGCTAATGATGCCATAAGGAAAATAAGAGGCCGCGTTGGCTTGCCTTATGCGGATAAGTCAGGCGAAGATCTCATGGCGCAGATCAGGCAGGAGCGTAAGGTGGAACTGGCTTATGAAGGACAGTACTACTGGGATATGAGGAGATGGGGACTGGCGCAGACCGCATTTACGGGTACAAGGGTACATGGCCTGAAGATTGAAAAGAATGGAAGCGGACAATTTGTGTACACTTATGTGGACTGTGATAAGCAGGACCGCAATTTCCCTGCAAAAATGTACAGGGTACCCCTTCCTGTTTCAGAGATCACCAATAATACTTCCGTTAGCCAATTTCCGGAATGGAATTAACTCATTTGAATATAAATAAATCATGAAAAAGAATTTATATCCACTACTCATTGCTGTTATTGCAGTGTTAGGGTCTTGCAAGAAGGCTGTTTTGGTACCCGATCCGGGAGCCAGTGCTGCTGTAAGCAGTATAACAGCCAAATTCACTTCCGGACCTAATAATGGCCAGGAAGTTATCCGCTATGCGATTCCTTCAGGTGCAGATGATAAAATAATCATTCCTGTGCCCTGGTTCTTTCCTGAATCAAGTAATGACGAAACAGATGTTTATATGCCGGAAATGAAGCTGGAAGCAGCGCTGGCGAATAATGCAACTATTTCACCGGCTTTAGGTATTGTTGACCTCAATAAGGAAAATGCCTATACGCTTACGGAGGCCGATGGTACTGTACGGCATATTACCATTACGGGAGTACGTACTAAATCAAACAAGTCAACATTAACCTTTTTCTCGATTGAAGCATTAGGCGTAACAGGCCTGATTGACCAGAATACAAAAACGATATCCCTGATAACTGTGGAGGACCTGTCGAATGTTGATGTGGATGTAACTGTATCTCCTCATGCCAGTGTGGTGGAATCATTAACAGGAATGAACCTGAACAACCCGACTTCTATCACAGTACTGGCGCATGATGGTGTTTCTAAAACAGTTTATCAGACTCAAAAAACAGCACCTCCAAAAATTCCTTACGGGTTCAGGGCCGGTTCCCAGAACCAAAGTTTTAATCTGAAACTCGACGATCTGGGCTATAGCAACAGTTCCAAGCCTAGCCTTGCCGCATCAGGCAATTTTGTTGCAGTTTCTTTGGGTGATGGTACAGCTCCCAAATACTACAACAGAAGCACAGGCAAATATGTTGGTATGATGACTTTGGGCAATGCTAAAGGAGATGGCTCTATTACAAGCGATGCGAAAGGCAATATCCTGTTTATCGATCAGACAGCTGTAGGCGGAACAGTGAATATATACAAGACTTCTTCCATGACCGCTGCTCCTGTGCCTTATATCACCTGGACCAATACTTCGGGATTCCCGGTAGGAAGCAGGTTGTCAGTCAATGGAGACCTGAATGGCAAAGCGGTAATTATAGCCTCTTGCCAGGGTACCAGTTTGTCCGGTTCAAAATCATTTGTTCGCTGGACGGTTACTGCTGGTGTGGCAGGTAATGCAGAAGTGGTGGAAGCAACGGGTATCCCTTATTGGGGCGAAGGTATTAACGGCGGTAAAATGTCATCCCGGTCGAATGACGTAAACGATGGATCCTTTGTCGGCTTCTACGATGGTGGAAATGATAACCTGTATTACCTGGATAAGAACGGTTCAAAATCATTGACACTGGCAGCACAAACATCCGGCAATGCCTGGGGTATCAACAATAACCTTACTGATGCCAAGGAATTCAATAATGCACGGTATATGGTGCTGTATTGCCCAAGCCATTTCCCCTACTGGGGTCTTAATGCTGAGTTGTATTTGTATGATGTATCCTCAATGGGTAATTTCTCCGGGAATGTCAACTCAACCAATGCGCTGGTATTCTCTGCCAACTATGGAGAGCTTGGAACCAACATTGCTGCATCCGGTGATGTGTTGATCGCGCCATCAACTGATGGCTATAAAATGCAGGTGTTTACCATTGACTTCAGCGTGGGCAATTTTGCCTGTTACGAATTTGATTGTGTAGACAGGTAATGTATACAAATAATAAGGCGGAGAACCGATGTTGATCTGCCTCCGCCTTTTATCACCGTTCGATATTACTAAAAGCAAACTTTTTTATATGAAGCGTAAACGTTTTGCATCTTGTCTGGCCATACTGACACTGATGACAATATTGATGGCAGGTTGTAAAAAGGAGACCAAGAATCCTGACTGGATCTGGGATGGCGGCTCCGGAACAGATAAAAGTAAAAGCCCAAGGATCGTATGGATTGATGCTGCTGCCAACTTCCCGGACTATGCCAATGATAAAGCAAGGATCCAACAGGATGTTAAACGCATGAAAGGGGCAGGGCTGACAGGTTTTGTAGTGGACGTTCGTCCTTCCATGGGTGATGTATTGTTTAGCAGCACACATGCAGAGCAGGTACGTAAACTGGATTACTGGAGCAGCACCGGGTATACTTTTTTTGAGCGCACTGCCACCTGGGATTATCTGCAGGCCTTTATTGATGCAGGCCATGCTGAGGGATTAAAAGTATACGCGGCTATCAACACGTTTGTGGCAGGTAATAACTATTCCTATGGCTTAGGGCAGCAGGGATTATTGTTCAGGGATGCTTCAAAAAAAGACTGGGCAACCACTTTAAATCTTAGCTCCGGACTTACCAATGTTATGGATGTTAATACCACTACTGACCCGGACAATACCTACGGCACAAAATTCCTCAACCCACATCATGATGGTGTGCAGCAATACCTGTTGAATATTATAGGTGACCTGGCCGTATATAATGTTGATGGAATTATCCTGGACCGTTGCAGGTTCAACGATTTTAATACTGATTTTTCACCTTTAGCCAAAACAAAGTTTGAAGCTTTCATTGGAGAAACGGTTTCCAATTTCCCGGATGATATAATTGTGCCGGGCACGCCCAGCTACCCGCTGTCTGCATCCATGCCGAAATATTTTAAGCAGTGGCTGGCATTCAGGGCAAAAACAACCCGTGATTTTATGGAGAAAGCAAGGGCAAAAGTGAAATCAGTGAACAACAAAATAGAATTTGGTGTGTATGTGGGTGGATGGTATTCTACTTATTATGATGTAGGTGTGAATTGGGCAAGTCCTGATTACAATACAGCACAGTTTTATCCATCCTGGGCAACTGCGGATTATAAAAATTATGGTTATGCCGACCTGATGGATATTACAATGATTGGTGCTTATGCCGGCACAAACAGTATTTATGGAAGCAATGAGTGGACGGTTGAAGGCTTCTGCAAAAGAGCGAAATCCATGATCGGGAGCAAGAGTATTGTGATAGGTGGCCCGGATGTAGGGAATGGAGCCGGCTGGGGCGACGGAGGAAAGCAAACAGAAGTTGGGCAAACCGTGGATGCTGCAATGGGTGCTTGCGACGGCTATTTTGTTTTCGATTTGGTTCACATTAAAAAGTACGACTATTGGAACGCATTAAAGAAGGGCATAGATACGTGGCTGGCAAAATGATTTGCAGTTATAAGTTTTCAGGAAGATGGTATCTTTTATTGCTGCTGATGCTGGTCATGCCTGTGCTCGTGGTAGCGCAGCAGCGTGTTGAAGGACGGGTAGTTTGTGAAGGGAAGGGTGTAAAAGACGTGGTAGTGAGTTGTGGCGCAGCTACTGCTCGCACTGATGGCCGGGGAAGATATGTGCTTTATCCTGATGCTGCTGAAAAGTTTGTTCAGATCTCTGTTCCTTCAGGTTATAAGGTCCATTGTGATACAACAATCCCGCGGTTCTATAAAAAGATAACAACTGCCGGAAATGCGTATGATTTTACGTTGAGCCGTAACCCGGTTGATGACAACAAGCATGTCTTCTTTGCTCAGGCAGATGTGCAGGTCACCAGCCAGGAAGACCTGGCTGCCTACCGTAAAGAAGTGGTAAAAGATATGATGACGCACCTGGATACTTACCGGGGGCAGGATGTGTTTGGAATAGATCTGGGAGATATGGTAGGAGATACGCCAAGCCTGTTTCCTGACTATATTCATTCAATGGCGCCGTTAAACATGCCATTCTACAGGGCGATCGGTAATCATGATATGGCTTATTGGGGCCGTAGTTTTGAAACATCAGAAAGAACATTTAATGACTATTTTGGCCCAACGCTTTTTTCTTTCAATAAAGGGAAAGTGCATTATATAGTGCTGAACAATAATTTTTATGTAGGCCGCGATTATTTTTACATGGGCTATGTTGATGAAAGAACGTTCCGGTGGTTGCAGCAGGATCTGTCTTATGTGCCTAAAGGTTCGATCGTCTTTGTTATGATGCATATTCCCACACAATTGCAAAAAGCTCAGAAGCCTTTTGCTTATGACTATTCAACGATCGCCGACCAAACGGTAAATGCAGCGGCTTTGCATAAAATGCTGGAAGGATATAATGCACATATTATTTCCGGCCACATGCATTATAATTTAAACGTAGTATACAATGATGCGTTGTATGAACATAATACGGCAGCGGCATGCGCCACCTGGTGGCAGGCGCCGGTATGTTTAGACGGCACACCCCGCGGTTATGCAGTGTATGAGGTAGAAGGTAATTCGGTGAAATGGCATTATAAAAGTGCGGGTTTTGATCAATCGCATCAGTTCCGTTCATATTATCAGCAAAACAAGGATACTCTCCAGGTAATTGCCAATGTATGGAACTATGATGATAAGTGGAAAGTGGAGTGGCTGGAGAACGGAAAGCTGATGGGCGAAATGAGACCGTTCAGCGGCTTTGACCCTCTGGCGTATGCGTATTGCTCTGATAAAGAAAAGATCAAGTACGACTGGATCAGTCCTGTAGAAACGGCACATTTATTTAAAGCCACGCTCAGGGAACCCGGAGCCCGGGTGCAGGTGCGGGTTACAGACCGGTTTGGTCGTGTATATTTAGAAGAAGTGAAAAAAGATAAATAAAATGAACAGGACCATTACAAGCGCATTTTTGTTTTTAACAGGGTTGTTGTTAAGTGTCCCTGCTTTTTCAAAAGTGAAGCTGCGTACCATTTGGGGCAATGATATGGTGCTGCAGCAAAACAGTGAGGTAGTGATTAGCGGCACCACGAGGAGCGCATCAGCAGTGTATGTTACTGCTTCCTGGAATGCAGGAAAGCGTGAAGTGGTGTATGCAGACTGGGAAGGGAAATTCCAGATAAAGCTGACAACACCCAAAGGTTCTGAAAAGTATTACAGTATCTGTTTTGATGACGGCGAACCATTATGTCTTAACAATATCCTTGTTGGCGATGTTTGGTTCTGCTCCGGTCAATCCAATATGGAAATGCCGGTAAAAGGATTCAGAGGACAGCCCGTCACAGGTTCGCTGGATGCTATTGCAACGGCAAAGGCGGAACGCAGGATCCGTTTGTTTACTGTTAAGAATGCCTGGAGCACAAGGCCAAAGCTCGATGGAGTAGAAGGGCAATGGACAGCCGCTGGCCCCGAAGCCGTTGCTGAGTTCAGCGCTGCCGCCTATTTCTTCGCTGATAAACTGAACCAGGTAATTGATGTTCCTGTCGGTATCATCAATTGCTCCTGGAGTATGTCAAAGATAGAAGCCTGGATGAGCAAAGAAATGCTGGCAGGCTTTCCGAAAATAGAAATGCCCAATCCCAATCAAAAAGAGTTTGGTTGGACTGCAGGCACGCCCACTTTATTGTTCAATGCAATGGTGCAGCCCTGGAAGGGGTTTCCAATTAAAGGAATGTTGTGGTACCAGGGTGAGGCCAATACTCCCGACCCACAGTTATATAAAAAGCTATTCCCGGAAATGCTGAAGGGGTATCGTGGGTTCTTTAATCAGGATAAAATGCCTTTCTATTTCGTGCAACTGGCTCCCTGGAAATCGGAGCATAAAGATTCGCTGGACTGGGCTTTATTCCGGCAGGTGCAATTAGAGTTGTCGCAGGAGCTTCAACATGTAGGCATGGTGCATACCGGTGATGCAGGCGACGAGATCTTTATTCACCCACCAGGAAAAAAAACAGTGGGGGAGCGGTTTGCGCTATGGGCATTGGTTGATGCGTATGGGTTCAAGGGATTCTCTCCTACAGGACCGGTGTTCCAGTCGGCAGCGATAAAGGACAGTGCAATCGAAGTTACATTCAAATACGGTGAAGCAGGATTGAATCCAGAGAATGCCGGTATAGAAGGCTTTGAAATAGCAGGCAGTGATGGACATTTTCTGCCGGCACAGGCAGTTATTATTAATGCAACATCTGTGGTGAAGGTGTGGAATGCTGATGTTCCAGCACCGGTGCAGGTGCGCTATTGCTTCAGGAATTATAAAACAGGCAACCTGGTCAACAATTTTGGATTGCCTGCTGCGCCATTTACGTATAACCTTAAGAATAATTAACCGGGTATAAAAAGATACAGTCAGCGTGGAAATGAAAAGAAATTATAGCATTGATCTGTTCCGTGGTTTTGCCATTATTGGAATGGTATTATCGGCTGTGATACCCTGGAGTAAAGAATTCCCGGGATGGTTGTATCATGCGCAGGTAGGCCCGCCGGATTTTACATTTGACCCGGCTCATCCAGGCATTACCTGGGTGGATCTTGTATTTCCTTTTTTCCTTTTTGCAATGGGCGCGGCTTTCCCTTTGTCATTGAAGAAGAAGCTGGCTGCCGGGAATTATAGTGTTATCGTTTCCGGTTTGTTCAGAAGAGGAATATTACTGGTGTTCTTTGCCATCACCATAGCTTATTTCAATCCCGGTAATCTGAAGGGAGCAACCTGGGTAAATTACCTGACCAGTTTACTCGTTTTCTTTTCCTGGTTCATGGTGTTCATGCGTTTTGAAGGTTCACCGGTTAAGCGCTACGGCATCCAGATCGCCGGCGTGCTGATCATTGCAGCGCTTGCTTATTATCACAGTCAAATTTTGAACAACCCTTTTGATAAATCCAAAAGCGATATCATCATCCTGATCCTGGCAAACATGGCTGTGTTTGGCTCATTGATATGGTTGTTTACTGCAAACAATATCCTGGCAAGAATTGCTGTAACAGGGGTCATTGCTGCGCTATGGCTTACTAAAGATGTTGAAGGAGGGTGGCCTGCTATGCTCGCGAATGCAGGAAAGGAATGGCATTGGATGTATGATTTTTCTTTTCTGAAATATCTCTGTATTGTATTGCCGGGTTCAATATTGGGCGACTTGTTGGTTAAGAACCGTGAAATAGTTAACAGGAGTTATGCAGATGCTGAGAAAAAGCAGGTCAGGCAGATGGCATGGATCGGTTTTTTACTGGTGGTCTTTCATTTGGTTACTCTTTATTCACGCACGTTGAGTGTAAATATTCTGGGGCATTTGCTGATAGGGCTTGTATTTTATATGCTTTTCAGAAAATGCAGAACGGGTCATGCGGCTTTTTATAAAAACCTGTTTGGCTGGGGTTTTGCGTTAGCCACTATTGCACTGTGCTTCGAGCCCTGGGAAGGAGGGATCAAAAAAGATCCTTCATCATTCAGCTACTGGTTTTTAACCAGCGGGCTGGCCTTTGTGTTTTATATTGTATGTGATTATCTCACAAAGCAGTTTTCAGGATTCCCGCTCATGTCTTCAATTATAAAAACCGGGCAGAACCCAATGCTGGCCTACTGTGTTGTGTCATTTCTTATTGTACCGCTGCTTGGCCTGTTGCAACTGCGGCCGCTATTGGATGAGCTGTCGGATAAAAGCCCTTACCTGGGATTGATACGCACGGTTGTTTATTTATTGCTGATGATCGGAATAACCGGCTTTGCCACTAACCGCAAATGGTTTTGGCGCTCATAAAAACAAACTGAATTATAAAAGTTGATATATGAAAATAACGGGAACTTTTATAGATGAGATATCGCATGATATTCCTCATCAGAACTGGGGGCGAAAAGAATGGGACCAGGACTTTGAACACATGAAGGCCATCGGTATTGATACCGTTATCATGATCCGGAGTGGCTACCGCCGGTTTATTACTTATCCCTCAGAATGGTTGCAACACAACCTGAGATGCTATGCACCACCGGTAGACCTGGTGGAAATGTTTTTACAACTGGCCGGGAAACATGGGCTGAAATTTTATTTCGGATTATATGATAGCGGTAAATATTGGGATACGGGCAATATGCAGCATGAGATCGATGCCAACCGCTATGTGATTGATGAAGTGTGGCAACGCTACGGTCATTATACAAGTTTTGGAGGCTGGTATCTCAGCATGGAGATCAGCCGCAAGACCAAGGGCGCTGCTCAAGCCTTCCGGGTACTGGGAGAGCAATGTAAAGGAGTGAGCAATAATCTTCCCACATTCATTTCTCCCTGGATAGATGGGAAAAAGGCGGTGATGGCCGCATCTTCGACCTTAACCAAGGAAGATACTGTTTCATTAAGCGAACATGAAAAAGAATGGGATGAAATATTCCAGGAGATCCATACAGCGGTTGATGCAGTAGCCTTCCAGGACGGGCATATCGACTACAGCGAACTGGAAGATTTCTTCTCCATTAATAAAAAGCTGGCCGATAAATATTCAATGAAATGCTGGACCAATGCTGAGACTTTTGACCGCGATATGCCGATAAAATTTTTACCAATAAAGTTTGAAAAGCTGAAACTAAAGCTGGACGCTGCCCGCAAGGCAGGTTATGACAAAGCTATTACGTTCGAGTTCTCACATTTCATGAGCCCCCAATCAGCTTATTTGCAGGCCGGTCATTTGTATAACCGGTATAAAGAATACCTGGAAACGCTGAGATAAGCAGTCCAGATGATTTCCATTCAACCATTAAAAAGAGATAAAAAATATACGGATGAAAAATTACGCAGAGAAGTACAAGAATGAGTTGTTGCAGAACATTATGCCTTTTTGGGAAAAGAACTCTCCTGACCAACAGTACGGAGGTTTTTTTTCCTGTCTCGACCGGGAGGGAAAAGTATTCGATACAGACAAATTTATGTGGTTGCAGGGCCGGCAGGTTTGGACACTATCCATGTTGTACAACGAACTGGGAGCAAATGAAACCTGGAGAGAAATGGCCATTAACGGCGCTGAGTTTATATTAAAGCATGGACGTGATGAAAATGGCGACTGGTATTTTTCTTTGGACCAGAGCGGACAACCACTGGTGCAACCCTATAATATCTTCTCTGATTGCTTTGCCAGTATGGGATTAGGCGCTTTGTATAAAATAACAGGAAGCGATGAATATGGGAATGCAGCTTACAGCACTTTTAAAAGGATATTAAAACGGCAGGAAAATCCAAAAGGTAAATACAATAAATCTTTTCCCGGCACCCGGCCACTGAAGAGCTTCGCGCTGCCAATGATATTGAGTAATCTTTCACTGGAACTGGAACATATTGTAGGCACTCCTACAGTAGATGAGCTTATTGATAAAATGGTGCATGAAGTGATGGAAGTATTTTATCAGCCGGATACCGGTTTGATCATGGAGAGTGTATCTCTTGACGGGTCTTTTTCGGACAGCTTTGAAGGTAGATTGGTAAACCCCGGCCATACCATCGAGGCCATGTGGTTTATGATGGATATCGCTCATCGCAGGGAAGATAACCTGTTAATGGAAAAATGTATAGATATTGCATTGCGTACCCTGGAGTTTGGCTGGGACGAGCAGCGGGATGGCATACTCTATTTCAAAGACATTTTGAATAAGCCGCCACAGCAGTTGGAGTGGGACCAGAAATTATGGTGGGTGCATGTTGAGGCATTGGTGTGCATGGCTAAAGGCTTTGCTTATACCGGGGATGAACGTTGCAGGCAATGGTTTGAAAAGTTGGATGCTTATACGTTTTCCCGCTTTTCCGATCCGCAATATGGTGAGTGGTTTGGCTATCTTAACCGCCAGGGGGAGCCACTGCTTACTTTAAAAGGAGGCAAGTGGAAAGGATGTTTTCATGTGCCCAGGGGATTGTACAAAGTGTATGAATCGTTGAAGACTGTTGCCGTTGAAGCATAGAATCGTTTTGAAATTTCGTGTATGAAGAAATATGGTATTACGCTTTTATTCCTGTTATTGATCCTGTCGGGCTATGCGCAGATCCGTTATTATGACGGTGCACAGTTTCCTCTTATTGGAAAGATCAATGACAGTACTGAGACACGCTATGAACGGCTGCCTTCCTGGCTGAAGGGAATATGTCGCGGGCCTGTATGGGACCTGGGCAAAAATACATCCGGGCTGGCCCTTCGTTTCCGGACCAACAGTACAACCATTGCGGCCAAATGGGAAGTGCTTGCCAATAGCAACATGAACCACATGGCTGCTACGGGGATAAAAGGGCTGGATCTATACGCCTGGACCGGGGGGAAATGGCAATTTGTAAATGTCGGCCGGCCCTCAGATAAAAGCAATCAGCAAACGATCATTTCAAATATGCGGCCGGAGGAGCGGGAATATCTGCTCTACCTGCCGTTGTATGACGGGGTGGTGAGTTTACAAATCGGCATTGACTCAACGGCCATTATAGAAAAGCCATCGTTGAAATTCCCTTCCACAACAAATCCGGTCGTGTGCTATGGTACCAGCATCACCCAGGGCGGCTGTGCAACGAGGCCCGGAATGTCTTACACTAGTATTCTGGAGCGGAAATTGAACCGTGAAGTGATCAATCTTGGTTTCAGTGGAAACGGCCAACTGGATTATGAAATTGCAGAACTGATGGGTCGCCGCACAGATGCAGGTCTTTACGTTCTTGATTTTATTCCCAATGTAACCCTTGAACAGGTTCTGGATAAAACCGTCACATTCATAAGCAGGTTACGGCAGAACAATCCGAAAACACCCATACTTCTTGTTGAGTCTATTCTTTTTCCGCACTCCGTATTTGATCTGCAGATGTACAAGACCGTAACAGATAAAAACAATGCGTTGCGGAAAGAATATGAGAAATTGTTGCGGATGGGTTATAAGAACATTTATTATCTCCCGGCCGGAAAACTGATCGGGACTGATGGTGAAACTACTGTTGATGGTATCCATCTTACCGATCTTGGCTTTACCCGTTTTGCTGATGAATTGCAAAAAACTGTCCGGCAGATCATCAGGTAAATAATAACAAAAGTCCCTACAAACATCTTTAGATATCATTGAGGTTCGTTAGAACAATAATTTCGTTTTAGAATGGCAAGATTAAATTTATTAGAGGAGACCCGTTTTGAAAAAGTCCCTGTTAAAGTATATCCCAACCAGATTGATGCTTCAGCAAATGTTGCGAAGCGTATAGCCACCATCATCAGGCAAAAACAAGCTGCAGGTAAAACTGCCGTGTTGGGCCTGGCAACAGGGGCCACACCGGTAAAAGTGTATAAAGAGTTAGTGCGTCTTCATAAAGAAGAGGGGCTTAGTTTTAAGAATGTGGTAACCTTCAACCTGGATGAGTATTATCCGATGAACC
This sequence comes from Chitinophagaceae bacterium, assembly GCA_036262095.1. GTDB lineage: Bacteria > Bacteroidota > Bacteroidia > Chitinophagales > Chitinophagaceae > Terrimonas_A. The sequence continues at coordinate 42,117 of DATAJQ010000050.1, forward strand.
CGGCTGCTGATCAGAGTTACGTTAAGTTCATGAATAAAAACCTCTTTGATCATATCGATATACCCAAAGAAAATATCAATATCCCGGATGGTACATTGCGGGAGGAAGACATACCTGCTTTTTGCGAAGCGTATGAACAAAAGATCTCCGATCTCGGTGGGTTGGACCTGCAGATCCTGGGGATCGGGCGCACCGGGCATATCGGCTTTAATGAACCCGGATCGGCTCCCAATTCCGGCACCAGGCTGGTTATCCTGAATGATCTTACCCGCCGCGATGCTTCCCATGAGTTTGGCGGGAAGGAAAATGTACCTGCAAAAGCCATTACCATGGGTGTTGGTACCATTTTCAAGGCAAAGGAAATAATCCTGATGGCATGGAATGAAAAAAAGGCCGAGATCGTGAAGAAAGCAGTGGAAGGAAATATGTCTGCCGATATTCCAGCCACCTATCTTCAAATGTCAGACAATGCGGAATTTGTTTTGGACAAAGAAGCCGCGTCATTGTTGACCCGGTTTGATCTGCCCTGGTTGGTACGCGATGTTGCATGGACAGATGAATTAATAAAAAAAGCGGTAGTATGGTTGTCTCTAGCTATTGACAAAGCTATTTTGAGATTGACGGATGAGGATTATAACAATAATGGCATGGCTCAGTTGATTGCTGAAAAGGGGACTGCCTACAGCATCAACATAAAGATATTTAATGAACTGCAACGTACCATCACCGGCTGGCCGGGCGGTAAGCCAAATGTGGATGATTCCAGCAGGCCGGAAAGGGCAGCGCCAGCACGTAAGAATGTAATACTGTTTTCTCCGCACCCGGATGATGATGTGATCTCGATGGGTGGCACTTTTATCCGCTTAGCTGATCAGGGGCATAATATTCACGTAGCGTATCAAACATCCGGGAATACTGCAGTATGGGACGAAGATGTATTGCGCTATCTTGAATTTGCACTTGACTATGCAGGTGCGGTCGGCGAAAATAAAGACAAGACCAACAAAATTTATTATGAAGTCAGAACCTTCTTCAAGACCAAACGACCCAACCAGACGGACCCGGAAGTGATACGTACCGTGAAGGCACTGATACGCAAAGGGGAGGCTATTGCAGGCGCCCGTTTTGTGGGACTGCCAGATGAAAACATACACTTCCAGGACTTGCCTTTTTATGACAGATCTAAATTGTCGAAGGATGTTTCTTTTGAAGATGATATACAGCAAACCATGGCGCTGCTTCGCAGTGTGAAGCCGCACCAGGTATTTGCTGCAGGCGATTTTGCCGATCCGCATGGAACGCATAAGGTCTGTTTCGATATTTTATTCGAAGCGCTCAAGCGCCTTGCCCGAACAGATGAATGGGTAAAAGACTGCTGGCTCTGGTTGTATCGCGGAGCATGGCATGAATATCCTATCCATGAGGTGGAAATGGCTGTTCCGCTTTCTCCGCAGGAAGTGAAACGCAAACGCCTGGCTATATTCAAGCATCAGTCACAAAAAGATGTTCCTGTTTTTCCCGGTGATGATCCGAGGGAATTCTGGGTGCGTGCTGAAGACCGGACGAGTGAAACGGCTGAACTGTATCATAAACTGGGGTTGGCAGAATACGAAGCAATTGAAGCTTTTGTAAGGATGCGTTTTTAATCCCGGAATTCTTCTTTATATACTTGCATTTGCCGTTCAGCACCTTTTTAGCCAATCCTTCTTATATTTTAACAAGGATGCTAAAACCTGTGGTTTCAAAGGCCAGACAAAATATCTTCGGTTACATGGATCAATCTATTCATAGTGTTTGCTGACCTGTGGATCGATTATCTGTTCCTTATTGTAACCGTTCAATTGATTCGGCATGATTAGAAGAATTGTATCATTTCTACTGGCAATAATTGCCATTGTTCCGTTTGTTTCTGCTCAACAACCCGCCCGTTTTCAACCAACACACGAGCAAATGCTGCAGCGGTACCTTCGCGCTGCCTTTATTGACAGCATCACTAAGAACGCTGTGTTTAAAACGACCGTTGCTGCTAACTGGCAACCGGACGGTAAATCCTTCTGGTACCGCAACCTGCTGAAGGATAGTGTGCAGGAATATCTGTATGTTGATGTAAAAGAATTGAAGAAACAGCCACTTTTTGATCGTGGTCGGTTAACTGCAGCATTGCAGGCGGTTGGGATATCGATCGATTCCTTGCGGCCATCACTGACCGGTATTGAAGTGCTGGAAAGTAAAAAACGCCTTCGCTTTATGGTGAAAGGGCAGGGGATTGAATGTGATCTTTCTACTTATACCTGTATCAAAACAGCTACAGCTCCTAAAGCCGCTGATTCATTAAGAAGGGGTTTCCGGCGCAATAATAGTTTTCCTGATGGCGCTGTTTCTCCCGACAAAAAATGGGAAGCCTACCTTGAAGGCGGTAACCTGTTTGTAAAAGCTGTTGCAGGTGGCGAGCCGATCCAATTTACTACCGACGGAACAGCCGATAAGCCTTATGGCGGCTTACGCTGGAGCCCCGACAGTAAATACCTGGCAGGGTATCATATGGCCATTGTTAAAGATGATCCTGTTTATTACATATTGAGTTCTGAAGCAAATACCAGCCGCGGGCAGTTACGTTCACAAGCGTATAAGCAACCGGGTGATCCGTGGTCGGTATTTACCCCATTCACATTTGACCTCGAAACAAAAAAAGCCACGAAGATCAATACCGAGCCGCTGGATTTTCTTTCTCCACCCCAGCAGCGCTGGCGTAATGGTGAAGGGAGATATTTTACCTATGAAAAAGCAGATCGCGGACATCAACGTTTTCGTATAATTGAAGTAGATGTGTTGACCAATACTACGCGGAATGTGGTGGATGAAAGGGCGAACACTTTCATTTATCAGAATCGCAACTATGTAAAATTCCTGCCCGGGAATAACCAGCTTGTAAGGACCTCCGAGAAAGACGGATGGCGTCATTTATACCTGGTGGATGTGGCATCAGGCAAGGAGCAGCAGATCACTAAAGGTGAATGGGTGGTGCGTGGAGTTGATAGCGTTGATGCGGTGAAAAAAGAAGTATGGTTCTCTGCAAGTGGTATGAATGCAGGTGAGGATCCGTATAATATACATTTCTACAGGATCAGTTTTGATGGCAAGCGTCTGGCATCGCTTACGCCTGCAAAGGGAAATCATACGCTTCTTTTCTCTGAAGGCGGAGCATTTTATGTTGATACGTATTCTGAAGTAAATATCCCTCCTAAAACCGTACTCGGCCGCACTGCAGATGGCAAACAATTGATGATGCTGGAAGAAGCTGATATCTCACAGTATAAACGTTCGGGTGTAAACCCTCCTGAAGTGTTTGTGGCCAAAGGGCGTGATGGCAAGACCGATATATGGGGAATCGTCAGCAGGCCTTCCGATATGGACCCCACCAAAAAATATCCTGTACTGGAGAATATCTATGCAGGCCCGCATGATTCTTTTGTTCCCAAAAACTTTACGCCCTATAGCGAAATGCAAAGCCTGGCCGAACTGGGTTTCATTGTTGTAATGATTGATGGAATGGGAACAGCCAACCGGTCGAAAGCTTTTCATGATGTGTGCTGGCAAAACATTGCCGATGCAGGGTTCCCCGACCGGATATTGTGGATCAAAGCACTGGCGAAGAAATACAGTTTCGTGGATGCAGAAAGGGTAGGTTTGTATGGCACTTCTGCCGGAGGGCAGAGCACGCTTGGAGCGTTATTGTTCCATCCTGAATTTTATAAAGCGGGCGTATCTGCCTGCGGTTGTCATGATAACCGTGTCGACAAACAATGGTGGAATGAGCAATGGATGGGATATCCTGTAGGAAAGCATTATGATGAACAATCCAATGTAACCAATGCTGCGAAGCTGCAGGGTGATCTGTTGCTGATAGTGGGAGAGGCTGATACCAATGTTCCCCCTGAATCAACTTACAGAGTAGTGAATGCGTTGATCAAGGCGCAAAAAAGTTTTGAATTCCTGTCGATCCCCGGGATGGGACATAGTGACGGTGGTGTGTACGGACGCATGAGGAAGAGGGATTTCTTTGTCAAGCACCTTATCGGAGTAGAGCCGCCTGCACGAAACACCAACGAGCTTACCCAGTTTAAGGAAACAGGACGGGAGAGATGGTCTTTTGAATAAGATCAGTACACATATAAGCAATTCAACTGTATAGAAAAGGAGATCATCAGTTGCTTTCATCAAGGATCAGCAACCATCCTTTACCTTTACTTACAAGGATCTGATCTTCGGCTCCAAATACCTTTTCTTCCTGGAATCTTTCCATTCCCGGCGCCCGTAAACGAGCTTTTGAGGCATCCAGCCCCAATGCTTTCCAGTCGATCTTTAGCCGCACTGTTGTGTCCGTGTCAGCCCAGCTTGCGATCGCGATCATTGCCTTACCTGGTTGGCGGTATACTGTTGCAAGAACTGCAGGGTTGTCTATATGCACAGGATTATCATCCAGCCAGTATCCCAGCATCTGGGAACCTTTCATGCCAAAGTTGTCCCATACCTTCCAGATCGGGCGCGGGTCAGCATTAGCACTCCAGGGCATCCTGTTGGTCATACCATATAATAAACCACGCCATGCATTACCGCCATCCTGCAGCATTTCACCCATCAGTCCAAAGGGAATGCCGGAGACTTCCGTGAGGTAAAAATCAGGGCCGTTCTTTTCATAATCGAAATATTCACCAAACCACAAACGGTTCAGGTAAGGGAAATGCTCCATGTAAAGATTGGCGCTGTTATTAAAACCATCACTCTTGTTGTACTGATTTGCAGAATGAAGATCAATAATGCCAGGATGATTGCTTTGCGTAAGCACACGTTTGATCCGCTTCATTGTAATGCGGTCAAATGCGACATCATCGAGATAAATGCCATCGATACCCACATTCCTGACCAGCCAGTTCATTCCTTCCACATAGTAGTTATGCCAGCGGCTCATGCCACTATTTACGATCGCAGCATCTTTTAGTTCCGGTACAAACCATGCAGCGATATAATCACTTACCAGGTGCTCTTGCAACCAGGAATAACCGCCGCCTTTGCCGGCAGAATAAATTTCATGACCAAGACTGCGCATCGGGAAGGTTTCATAGGCGCGGTTGGATAGCTCCCGCACTGTATTATAGATCTTTACTTTTAATCCCAGCCGATGTGCTGAATCGATATACCGCTTCATTGCTGCATGCTCAATGAATGGATAATTGATATAAGGGTTGATCTTGTTGGCATGGTGGATGTTTACTACCGTTGCACCAGCTGCTTTGACACTATCAGGACTCTTATATTGATGATAAAAACGTGTGGCCCACTGGAAATCGGTATCCAGTGTATGGAATGGAGTGATCAGCAAATTGAAATTGTAATAAAGCGTATCACCTTTCTTCATGCTGCGTGCACTACTGAAAGCCTCCATCAGCATCGACTTACCTTTGATGCCGGCCCATATACCGCCTTTACCGTCATTGCCCCATGAGGTGGGCAATATCAATGGCTTTTGCAAATAGAAATTGGTGTTGAGCGGGCGCACATAATGTTCATCCCGCAGTGAAAACTGTAAGCCTGCATTCACTGCACCAATCCAGGCGCCATCCTGGTTTTTAGCGGCTACATCCCATTTCCAGTTGACTGTATCAGGTCGGAGGCCTCCTTTATTTCCCAGCCCCATTAAATATTTGGCAGACAGACTATCAAAAGGAATATGGAAACGGATATTGTCGAGCGCAATATCTTCCAGGGCGATCAGTTTAACCGTATAAGAAAGGTAGCCGTCAAACTCCAGGCTGCCGGCTACATCCATGCGCAGGGGAGTGGAAAGATTGATTGATTCCCATTTTACTGTTCCTGGCTCTTGCAGGGTAAAATGAAAATTCTGCGGTTTAAATGCAATGTCTGTATGCGTGGCTGTATTGGTAATATGAAAATGGATATTTTCAGCCAGGATGTTTTTAGGTTGATTGCTTAAAGAAGTCATTGCAGGAGTAAAAAATGTCTGCAATTGTTCAGGAAAGCCGGTTTCATTCAATATCACTTTGCGGCCTAATAAACTGATCGATTGGTCAGTTACCTGTAAAGGCTTGTAAGGGTTGATCACCTCGTTTTTTTGAGCAAGCGTGGAGTTTAGCCAGGTTAATCTTGTCTGCAATTCAGGATGACTGATATTGTGTTCCACTGCCATTTTGTTTTCAACCTGTAGTGTTATGGGAATTGTTGTGGGAGCAGATTGGTCAGCCATTACTTTTACCATTCCTTTATATACACCCGGTGTGATATTTTCAGGAATAGTTATCAAACACCATATAGCCTGCACGTTTCCCTTTTTTACATTTACGATTTGTGAGAACGGGCTGCCGTCATAACGTATGCCGGTTGTATTTAAGCAGCTCATATCAGCAGCGGGAATATGATGACCTGCGGCATCTTTCAGGTCGCTGAATTGTATGGTTATGTTTGCTAAGTCTTGTGTTACAGGATAAATACCGAGCTGATAACTGTAATTTTCACCTTTCAATGCTTTTCCTGTAAAACTGTTTTTCAGGCCCTGTTCAACCCATCGTTGCGGTAAATGCGATTGCATTCTGATAACATGCTCGCGGTCTTCAGGGAAAACCAGATAGGTCTTCTTGTCATTTGCCTTTATCAACTGACCCACTTCTGCTTTTGTGGCGGTTACTTCCATTGGGTAAAAGCTATTCAGCGCATCAATTGATTCGAGATAAAGCAATTTTGTTTCAGCATGTTTTTTTCTGTCAAAGAAGGTTGGAGTGTAGCTGGTGTTTTCTTTCTTATTATAAATGGCAGTGGGATAGTTGGATTTCCGGTTGATCTTGTAGGGCATATAATAAATATAGTACCTGCCGGGACCGGATACGGGTTCAAAAAGTATGGTGCCTTTTTCGGCGCTTACCGAGATCGTGTCAGTATTGCCCACGCGCTTATTAGTGGCGGCATCTGTCACGATGATCTGTTTATCTGCGGGGTCATCCTGGCGGCGCCAGGGAATGGTGATGCGGGCAGTTTTGCCGGTTCCGGTTACCTGCACTACTGCGCGATGGTTGCCGAGGGAGTCTGGGTCCCAATCATTGTTGGCAATTTTGTATTTGACAGTTTGAGAAAAAATAGCGGGGCTACTGAAGAGCAGTAAGGCAAATAGGATTGTCTTAAGCAAATAGGAGTTGATTTGAGGGATTTGCATTTGTAAATGTACGGATCGTCTGAATAGTTTTGAGCATCTGCATTAAGAGGCAATAAAACCTGCCTGCCGGAGGCATAGCTGCGGGCATTCTTCGTTAACCCGGAAAATACCTCCATTCATCCTGTGGCGGCTACCGTTTATTCAATAAATGCTATCACAGTAGATGTTTTTCCCGCCTCCGTTCTTTAGATCATCACCGCCATTGGCTCAATACTGCTGATAAACGGTTTTTCTGTGCTGTAGCTTCATGCGATACTTATCACTCAACCTGTATTTGATAACCTCAAAAACTATAGTAATGAAAAAGATCTTATCCGCCATTACAGTAGTCATTTTATTCATCACCCAAAATCAGGCACAAATGGTTTACGATGTTCCCGGTATATCCGAAGCAAAATTCTATTATTCCGACAAACCTTTTAAGAATAGTCATGACGGTGCTAAAACCAATTTCCACTCCGGAGAATTTATCTATGGCCGGCTTGAACTGCAAAATAAAACATTGAAAGAGGCCTTTCACCTGGAGAATATTAAGAAAGGTCCTTATTATCTGAAATTCTATGTGGCTTCGTACAGGGGTAATACGCAGCAAGGTGGCTGGAACAGGTCAACGGCTATACGTATTGAAGAAAGCGAGATCAATAATAAATGGTTGAATTTTGATGTGTTGCCAGATCCATCCCAGGCCAGCAGTTTTATCGGGAATGTAGACGAGTATGGAGTAGGGCAGTTTACACGATTGCGCTCTGGCCCAATGTATGAGATTATTGAACAGCGTTTCTTTCCTGCAAACGATAATTATACTATCTACACTCAATTCAACCTGCCAGGTGTGGATGGCTGGGGAAATAAGCTCCCTGAAAAGGATTGGCCGGTAGCAGAAGGCAGTTTTGCTTTTTCATTCAATGACAAAGATGTGACCACGATAAGGAATAACCATACACTCGCTGCACAAATAAGCAACATCGTAAAAGTGGATAAGCTACCGGACTATTTTGCAAAGCCCATCAGCATTTCAGACCAAACGGTAACGGTGGCAAAAGTAACTCCACTTATTAAAAATTACCTGGGAGGGGATGGGTACGAGGTGTTGAAAGTGGCTATTGAACCGGCTTCAAGTATGTGGAGTGTTGTAAAGAACGAACTGGGTATCCAGACTTACAGGTATGTTACAGGCTATTATAAGATCGTTTATAAAAAAGATGGTAAATGTTCTTTAGGTTCTATCAGGGTGCTTCAGGATTATATCGGTAATGGTAAGTACGGTAACCTGTACTGTAAGTTCTGGGGCGACGAAGGGGATATTGATTGCAGTAAAGTAAAATAAGGTTTGATAAGAGCAGAGATCGATAATCAAAGAGCTGACAGACGATGAATACGCCGGTCAGCTCTTTGATTATGTTGCAGATTCAGTAAAACAACCTACTTCAACTTAACGTCCAGATAAACCGAATGACGCCCATACGTTTCATAAAATGGCTTGAAAATCACATCGTCAATCTTGAACTCTAACTGCTGAGGATCACCTTTGATTGATTTGCTGATATCCTGGGCATCCAGGGTCACTTTGCGCCATTCTTTTCTTGCTTCAGGTTCCTGAGCTGCCAGCAGTATCGGTCCATAAAACAGGCTGGCTATGTTCTGCTGGTCCATAACCGGGTCCAGGTGAAATTGAAAGGGCATTCTCAATTCGATAATATCACCATCTTTCCAATTGCGGCTTATCTTCAGGTAACTGCCTGGTTTGGCAGGAAGCTTTTGCTCTTTACCATTGATCTTTACAAAAAAACCTTTGGTAGCCCAGCCCGGCACACGCACGTTGATATCAAATTTTCCGCTGCCCTTAATCGTCAGCCGGCTATTGTCTTCATTGGGGAAATTCGTTGCCTGCTCTATTGTTACATTACGTTCTGTCCATTCCAGTGTTGAAGGTATGTATAGATTGACATAAAGTGCCTGGTCGTCTTTACTTTTAAAGTAAATGGAGTTTTGCAGCTTGGTACTGCTTTCAATTGCTGTACCGTTGCAGCACGTAAAGCCTGTCATGTCCGGGTTACCGAATTGTTTGACAGATCCTGGCCTGAGCGGTATATGATAGGTATTCGCAGGAGTATTTTCAGCTACAGAAGCCAGGATATCGTTGTACAACGCACGCTCGTAATAGTCCATATACTCCCCCCGCTGATCGAAGAGGAACAGGTCACTCGTCAATTTCAACATATTGTAAGTGGCGCAGGTTTCGTTCTGCCCTCCGGCAGCGAACCCGTTTTCATACAATGTTCCCGGCTGGCTGATAAAACATTCTGCATTGTTGGGATTACGCGCACCCGCAACTCCTCCGATGCTGTACATGTAATCATTGATCATCTTATACCAGAAATTGTCGGCTATTTTATAATACTCAGGATTATTGGAAACACGATACATCTCAATGCTTCCTACAATTTGAGGTATATGTTGATTGGCATGTAATCCACGGAAAAGATCTACATTTTTTGCCAGCCCATGTGAATGTGCTGTGTCGCCAAAGAAGACTCTGATATTGTCAAATAGTTGTGCTGTTTTCAGGTGATCCGGCTTACCGGTGATCCGGTACATCCGGGCCATTACCTCGTTCATGCCACCAAACTCACCGGCGATATACGTATTCCACATCTTTATAAGCGTATCCGTTGGCACCTTGCTCAGGCGGGCATATACCCAATCGCCCATGCCGGAAGCTACTGCAAGGGCTTTTTTATTACCGCTTACTTCATATACATCCAGTAAGCCTGCTAAAATTTTATGCAGCGTATAATATGGTGCCCAGATCTGGGTCTTTTGTCCTCCGTACCTGGCACCTTTTTCCAGCATGATAAACTGATCCGGAGGGTAAGCGCTGATGAATCCAGTTCCCCAGTTCCAGTAATCGTTACGGATACCCTCGTCACTAAGATCTGAATCATACGTTGATTTTCCGGGGCCGGGAGGCACCGCTGATGGATCGGATACCTGTATGCTGGCTGTCTCTTTTGCTTTCCCGGACAGTTGTGATAATTCGTAGAGCGTATTTATCATATACTCCATCTTCCCAGCGAAATTGGCCTGAAGTGTCTTGTCATATCCTGTGCCGGCATAGGCTTGTGCAATTGCGGAGAGATAATGGCCTGTAGCATGGCCTCTTAATTTGGTGTCCTTGCTATCCCAAACGCCCAAAGGCTTTGCACCTTCAGGTTGTTTCTGGCCAAAAGCATGGCGGAACATATAGAGAAAGGAGTTGGGATCGGTTTTAGCTAATGTGTTTATAAATTTATCACGATTCCTGACAAATTGTGTGGCGTGGCCATGGGCATCGGTTTTCAGGGAAACCCTTCCCAAATCGAACGCTGCCAGCTTTAAACCGGGCATAGTTGATTTCCCGGATGCTTTTACCGTAACAAATGCTTTTGGTTGAAGATCCGTTCCTGCAACGCGCCCCGTTACCGCATAGCGTCCTGGTTTAAGAACCGCACTATTATCAGTAGCAGCCGGCCAAATCACCCGCACTTTTGGGCCTTTGCCTTTCATTTCATCCCTGTAAGTTCCCTGCACATAACTTGGCAACCGGGGCAAACTTCCTGCTTCTGTTTCCACTTCCACATCGGATACCTTCACTAAAAAAGTATTATAAAGCTGTGCCTCTGTTGGAGAAAAGCGGGGGAGATCATCTTCAACACGCCTGCCGGTATTTACCGAACCTTCATTGACACCGCGGCCTCTCAGGGCATTATAATAAATCCCGGCAACCTGTCTGTTGTTCAGGGGAACACGATAAATACGAAAATCATGTATAAGTGCATTAAGATTGGGATCACCCGGCAATAGCGATTTTCCGATATAAAGCAGTTTTTCTCCTGGCTGCTGGCCGAATACGTCTGTTAACTCCAACGAAATATCTTTCGCTTCGCCTGCAGGTTTGCTATCAACATAAGTAATGATAGATCTTGAAGGAATATCTATCACGATGGCAAGGTGAACCCATTTATTTGCTTCTATGGCGGGAGAAACCGCTCCGTTTTTATTACCCTTTTCTGCTGTGATCAATGCCTGATAGCCTGTTTGGGCATTGGTTCCAACAGGAGCTGCAAAAAAATGTTTCGAGGCGTCCTTCCCGAAATCCAAAAAAAGTTGGCCGGGCTGAGTTGAACGGAGGTAGATCCATCCTGATATGCTGAGTGATTCCAGATCTGTTAATGCTTCTCCAGGGATGGTAACAAAAGAATTAGCTTCGCCGGAGAGCGACAGTACTTTTCCAAACCGGCTGTCATTGACGAATTTGGCTTCGCTGTTTTGAGATTTGGCGTGCAGATTATTCCGGGACCAGTCTTTGAGATCTCCGTTAAATATATAGCGTGCAACCATTCCTGTCTCACCGATCCCATCCAATATCTGGTCTTGACCCTGAACAGTGTTAATACCCTCAGTTAAAGCAACAATAAACAAGATGACACGCAAGAATAACTTGTACATTTTCATATTACATCATTTTCATCAATGGCCATCAATCGGGCTTCTGGATAAAGCCGCACAAAAATGGAAGATGATTTTAAAATGAAAATATGAAGAATCCGTATGTGCGTGTAAGTCTATTTTCACTAATAGTCACATGATATTAACAAGTGTCAGATTCGGTATCCTGAATAATAAAAATCTTGTAGATAGTAAAACTTACAGAAAACAGAGGTATTGATAATTATGTCTAAATGTTCTAAATTTATTGTCTCTAAAGGTTCTTATTTAATTCTGTGTTTAATTTTATTGCGTAAGTATCTCTACTATAAACAATGAGTCTTGTAACATTAATCAACAGCACCACCGAAAGATGAAGCATAGAATACTTTCTTATCTCCAGTGTTTTAATGCTGATAGCAACTTTCCAGACATTTTCAAATGACAAGAAGAATACTAGGACAATTTTTTTGTTATTTCGCCGCCTTGGGTTCTTTATGGGTATCAGCAGGGCAAATTATTCAGGTAAACTTAACCACCGATAAACTTATTCGGGTTGGCGGCATAATTGATAGAACCATTGAAGTTAAAAAAAAGAGAAGTAAGAGTAATCGTTTTGATTATGAATTGAGGATTTTTTTGAAAGACACTGCTGAATATTTCAGATTTATGGATATTTACAATTATGATCGGTTTAGAGAGAAAATTCAAAGTGGTGATTCGGCAGAAATTTTTATTCGCCCAAAATGGTTGGTTCCCTTGGGACTCGGCTATAGAAATGATATATTTCAGATGAATCTAAAAGGTGAAACGATATTTGATGTTTCACAAACAAAACGGAACAATACCGGGATTCTTATTGTCTCAATATTAGCCATTCCGCTATTTTTCTTTTTAGGGCGATATGTCAAAAAGAAAGGAAGTGATTAGCAGCCCCAACCTTTAGCAGCAGGGAAATGAAATCATTTTTTAAGGAGTTGTTTAAATACAGTTATTGTTTCAATCAAAGAAAGTATGAGAAGTTTTCTTTTTCTATTGTTTATTGCTTTGAGCTTTTTGTCAAGTTGCAAATGTTCAACTGCCTTTTGGGAAAAAATGAATTTACGGTGAATATTATGACAGTTGGCAAAAACAAAGAAAAGGAGTTGCTTGCCTCCTGGTTAAACTCAAAATTTGGTAATTAAAATAATTCAAGTGGCGACCTGGGGATAAACAGTGTAAACCCCCATACCTCCCCCGTGTATTAACGGTAAATATTCGGGTGTAAGAACTGGCACCTCCGACAACTTTCTGATATTATTTTAGCGGCTCACTTATTCACCTTCTAAAGACCTTTCTATGGTGATCCGTACTTTATGGCTATGTAAGAACAATATGTTCGCAACTTCCGTCAGCCCGCTCATGCGGAGCTACGGCATTTCTACTGTAGCTATCACCGATCCGGAGAAAGTCTATCCATATTTTCGGGCCATTGAAGCAGATCTGATCATTATAGACGCCAACTGGGATAAAGATGATCATTGGGGAATTGCCTTTCTGGCCGATCTGCATCAACGTATCCCGGATATCAAGGCAATCCTGGTAACTACAACCCTTCAGAATAAGTTATGCAAAAAGCTGGCAGAGGCGGGAGCAAGAGGCTATTTCTATCGAAACAGCCGCAATATTGAAAACATAGTGCATTGTATACGGCAGGTGTACAGCGGGGAGCTTTGTTTTGGCGAAACCGACCCGGCACTCACTGAAGCCGCCATCCAGGGACATCAGGCTTTTCCCAAATGAATATACTACCTGCAAAAGGGTGATCATCCGCAGTTTAATTGATTAAACAACTTTTCTTAACCGGGTTTGTTATAAGAAACACATTTAATCCGGCTTCACCGGAAGCCTGGATAATGTTACAGAAAGGGTATTTACTAAAGTCGTGAATACCAAAGCAAATCCCGTTAAAAAAGTATGAAAAAGATAGGGTTTTTATCGTTTGGCCATTGGGCAAACCATCCGGCATATAGTACGAAAACAGCGAGTGACACTTTGCTTCAGTCTATTGATCTTGCTGTAGCCGCAGAAGAGATCGGTATAGACGGCGCATATTTCCGTGTCCACCACTTTGCAAAACAACTGGCTTCTCCATTTCCGTTATTGTCGGCTATCGGTGCAAAAACAAGCAAAATCGAGATCGGCACCGGGGTGATTGATATGCGGTATGAAAATCCGTTGTATATGGTAGAAGAGGCCGGCGCTGCGGACCTGATCTCGGGAGGAAGGCTGCAGCTTGGGATCAGCAGGGGTTCGCCCGAACAGGTGATTGACGGATGGCGGCACTTCGGTTATAAACCAACTGAAGGGGAGACCGATGCTGATATGGGCCGGGCAAAGGGGCTGGAGTTTTTGGAGAACCTGAAAGGTGTGGGATTTGCGCAGCCTAACCCCAATCCGATGTTTCCGAATCCGCCGGGCTTGCTAAGGTTGGAACCTTTTTCTGAAGGGTTGCGCGACCGGATCTGGTGGGGAGCGGCTTCAAATGCCACTGCTGTATGGGCTGCTGAGAATGGTATGAATCTTCAAAGCTCAACATTGAAATTTGATGAGAGTGGAAAGCCGTTCCACATACAACAGGCAGAACAGATCAGGTTATATAAAGAAGCCTGGAAAAAAGCAGGGCATCAGCGTGAACCCCGGGTTTCTGTGAGCCGGTCAATTTTTGCATTGATCAATGACCAGGACAGGTATTATTTTGGACGCGATGGCAAGAGCACTGACCAGATAGGCATACTGGAAATGGACAGACGGGCGATATTCGGCAGAAGTTATGCTGCAGAACCAGATCAACTGATCAAAGAACTGGCACAAGATGAAGCGATCCAGGAAGCAGACACCATTCTTTTGACGATCCCCAATACACTTGGCGTCGATTATAATGTGCATGTGCTTTCTGCAATACTAAACCATGTGGCACCAGGATTAGGATGGCGTTAAAGAGAGGTGTAGCATGGCAAATAAAGTCCGGTATAAAATAAAGATTGCGATAATAGGAGCAGGTCAGGCGGGTCTTTCGGCTGCATATCACCTGAAAAAACTTGATTTGGAGATCGGCAGGGATTTCATTATCCTCGATGAAGCTCCTTATCCGGGCGGTGCCTGGCAATTCCGTTGGCCCTCGCTTACATTGAGTACAGTCAACAAGATCCATGATCTGCCGGGCATGTCTTTTCAGGAAACCCTAACAGCCAACAAGGCAGAAGTTCAGGCCAGCGTTGCGGTACCTCACTATTATGATCTTTACGAAAAGAAATTTGGTATCCAGGTATATCGCCCTTTGAAGGTCGTAAATGTGTACCTGCATAAGGAGCGATTTTATATTAACTCATCAAAAACCTTATTCTCCGCATCAGGCATCATTAATGCAACAGGCACCTGGGAGAATCCTTATATCCCGGAGTATCCGGGTGCAAAGCTTTTTCAGGGTGAGCAATTACATACCAGGGATTACAGGACAGCTGATTATTTCAGGGGGAAACATGTAATTGTTGTGGGCGGTGGAATCTCTGCCATCCAGTTGCTTGACCAGATCTCAAAAGTTACCACCACAACATGGGTGACGCGGCGGCCGCCCGAATTCAGGGAAGGGCCGTTTGACGACGTTGCCGGCCATAATGCAGTAGCTATGGTAGAAGAGCGTGTAAGAAAGGGTTTATTGCCCCTGTCGGTTGTATCGGTTACAGGATTACCTGTTTCACCTGCAGTGGAAGACATGCAAAAACGGGGCGTACTCAAACGCATCCCTATGTTCAGTGAAATAACCAAAGATGGTGTGAAATGGGATGACGGAAGAGAAGAAAAAGCGGATGTCATTCTTTGGAACACCGGGTTTAAAAGTGCATTAGCACATCTTGACCCGGTATTGCCAAGAGAGGAAGGTGGTGGAATTCTTATGGCAGGAAGGCTGGCAACTATGGTGGCTAAAGAACCCAGGATACATTTGGTTGGATATGGACCTTCGGCTTCTACAATTGGCGCAAACCGTGCCGGAGGTGCAGCGGCACGTGAGTTAATGAAAACACTGGGAATGCAAAGTTGAGATCTATTCTATGCCTGGCCTGAAAGCTACACATAGATTTTGAGGATCTAAGTTCTTAGCGGTTCGTAGCTTTCTCAGCTGTAAACAGCTTCCATTTACCTTCGGAAATAACTTCTGTTTGCCATCAGCGATTTTAATGGCTGTATTATCATCAATTACATAAGAGGGTACAGGTATTGTCTTTGCCAGCTTTTCTAAGTTTGCTAAAGAATTCCCGGGGAACCATTCATGCTTCCGGCACTCAAACCCACGTACACAATCTTGTCAAGCAGGGATGGCAACATTGCTGCAAGCCCGGACCTCTGCATCCAAAATGTCAGATACTGGCAGTCGCCACCGCCAACAAGCAGTGCATCAGTCTCCTGGAGCATTGGTACCCAAAGCTCTTTCTTCATCGTCGGTAATGCTGTAAGTTCTAACAAGCCGAAAGATTTCCAACCGGCCTCACAAAAAGGGTCACCTATGGTTCCGCAAATCACTTTCCGTATTATCTCCGTACCTCCGTTTATGCCGTAAATGACTGTGGGAACGAAAAGGACTTTCGATTCTTCGGCTGATTTACCAAGGATATCAACCAATGCTTTGCGGATACTTATATTGCTGATGCCGGCCGAAGTGAGAAGAAGCTTCATGGTTTTTTTCTTAAAACAACATGCATTGCTTTCTCACCATTTATCTTTTCCACTTCATTAAATCCCAAAGCCAACAGGTCTAATCCTGCAAATAAATTCTCTCCGGAGCCAAGCAACACCGGCGAGATGGTCAATTGCATTTCATCAATCAATCCTGCTTGTAGATATTGCCTGACCGTTGATACGCCGCCGCCGATCCTGATATCTTTACCATTGGCGGCTTTCTTTGCTTTTTCCAAAGCAGATTCAATGCCGTCCGTAATGAAATAGAACGTTGTTCCTCCTTTCATTTCAAGCGGCTCTCTCGCGTGATGGGTTAAAACGAATACCGGACAATGGTACGGCGGTTCCGGTCCCCACCAGCCCTTCCATTCGTTATCGGGCCAGGGGCCGCGGATGGGGCCAAACATATTACGGCCCATGATCCAGGCACCGAGGTTGCTCATTGAGTTCATGGCGATGTCATTGTCTGGTCCTTCAGTTCCGCCGTCTTTACGGGTCATCTGATGAAACATTTTTGTGGTCCTCATCCACGTATGAAGATCTTCACTACCTACACCCATTGGTTCTTTGAGGGTTTGGTGTGGCCCTGCTCCGTATCCGTCAAGCGAAAGGGAGAATGCTTTTACTATGACTTTACCCATGATGTGCGATTTTAAAAGTTATCATTTTATTTGTCTTTTTCTGAAGTTCTTCCAATATAATTAATTCGATGATCATTTTCCCGTATGGAAGATCAGATAAAATTCTGATGAATGGACATGAAAACAGGGGTGTGTAAACGACAGTTTATGTGTCATTTGCGACACTTTACAAATTACCTGTTATGGCATGTCGCAAACAGCCCGCTGAATATGCGATCCTGCTCTGGGATAACAAATTGCATCCGCACTGACGATGGTCATTTCCTTCTTTTAATCTTCTGATTACATTACAGAGGCATGAGACTTTTTCACTATTGGTCGTTATAAGGGCTTTTCCCGGTAATATATTTTATGATAGACGAACAATGGAAGTCCCTGAAAATAACAAAGAGCAGCAAACTTCTGGAAAAGGAAGCAGGTCGCTCATTTGGTTTTTCGCAGTATTTGTTATTGTCTTCATACTTATTCTTTATTATTTCTCTTCGATCAGGAAAGATTTTCGGCTTTTGCAGGAAGTAAATCCAATCTGGCTCATTGTTGCAATTATCTGTCAATTGCTGACCTACTTTATTTCTTCCATAATATACCGGACACTGCTGCGGCCTTTTAGCTCTGCGGACCTTCCTCCGGTTCAGGAGGTAGTGAAGGCGTCTGTCATCGCTTTATTGTTCAATCAAACAATACCCAGTGCAGGTATTAGCGGGAATGCGTTCTTTTTCCGTTTTCTTGACCACTACCATTATACACGAAACCAGATACTTTCGGTTATTCTAATAGAATTGCTGATATTTTATGCTGCCATCGAACTGATGATCGTCCTGCTTTTCATTACCTGCCTGATAGTGTTCCATTCCTTTTACTGGGTCAAATCTGTGCTGATAACCGGCATGATCGTTTACCTGTTGCTGGCTGCCGGCATCCTGGTTGCCAGTGAGAAAAAAACTTTCAGTCATTTGTATGCAAGCCTGTTGCGAATGAAGCTCACCAAAAAAATCATCTCCCGGCTATCGAAAAACACGGCGATTGTAAAAGATACATCGCAATCGATCAGTTTTTTTTCTTTTTTCAAACAGCATAGGTGCATTGTCTGGAAAGTATTAATGCTTCAGCTGTTGTTGTTTGTTACAGATGCTTTGACCTTATATGTCCTCTACCTTGGGATGGGACACCCTGTTTCAGCCTGGATCGCCTTGCTTGCATTGATCAGTGCGCAGATCGTTTCGGTCATTCCGTTTCTTCCGGGAGGATTGATCGTGTATGAAGGCAGTATGAGTTTCTTTTTTGCGCAAGCGGGCAGTCCTGTAGGGTTGGCAATTGTAGTAACCATGATCTACCGGCTACTGTCTTTCTGGTTTCCGATCCCTGCCGGAACTTACTTATACAGGCGTTGGTTGAAGAAGAGCCGTTCAAATGAAGGAGGGGTTTCGCCGGTTTAAGCCGTGCATCTTCATGTACAAAACCGAAGCATGATCACAATCATGTGTTAAGCTGATCAGGATGTATGCTATTCGCCACCCATGAGATGTTACATTTACGACAGGTGATTTGCATCTATCAGGAATATTAAACTGGGACAAACGGGATGATGTCGAGATCCAAGATAAAGCAGCTTGAGTTTGAAAGTGATATATGGAAGCGACAGCTTGCATTCATGGTCGACGAGAACATACACATGAAGGCAAGACTGGTGGAGGTGTTAAAAGACAAGCAGTATGCTCCTTCATTGGAAGCTGCCGAAGATTTTCAAAATCAGTTTATTGAACAGGACAGTGTGATCGGTATATTGAGAAATAACGTCGCTGAATTTGACCGCCTGTTAAAAAGGGAGGTGTTTGAAGACGGGATGCTGGTCAATACGGTATTTGCAAAACACAAGATCCTTGAAGCAGATCTTGCTGCTGCCAAAAAGAAGTTTGATGAAATGAAAGGCCATTTCAATCAGCATATTCTTGAACAGCATTGATCAGTATTAACTCAGTTGCAAAGGTTTTCCAGCTTCTTCTGGTTAAGTATTGTGATCCTTCCGTCGGCAATGTCGATAAGTTTTTCATTTTTGAAATCGCTTAACGTACGGATCAATGATTCCGTGGCTGTTCCTGCTATATTTGCGAGATTTTCCCGGCTCATATCGATGATAAACGCCTCAGAGCCGTCCTGGTATTTTGCCTGGATCAGCAGCAACGCGTCGGCAACTTTTTTCCGCAGGGAATTGTAAGCAAGTTTCAACAATTGTTTTTCTTTTTCTGCAACATTTTTCGCAAGCAGTTGGATGAATTTCCTTGCAACCTCAGGATTTCGATCGATCAGTTCATTAAAGTCCTCTCGCGGGATCAGCGCAAGCTCTGTGTCCTCCAGTGCTTCGGCAGTATCTTTATACACTGCTTTTTCCAGCAGTGCGTTATGGCCGATAAAATCCCCTTCATGAAATAGGTCTGTGACCAGTTCTTTGCCATTTTCGTTGGTTTTGAAAGTCTTCACTTTTCCTTTGATAACAAAATAAAGGCGATTAGGATGATTCCCTTCCGAATAGATGATCTGCTTCCTGGAATAATGATTGATGTTCCGGTCTACAGTGAGATCCTGGAGTTCTCCCTTTCCCGAACTTACTTCAAGTAATTGTCTCACGCCCCGCAGGTCAGATTGAAATGCTGCATTAAGCATATCCATCTTTTTTAGTCTTCCGCTTACGGCGTTCAGTAATTCGGTACCGTCAAATGGTTTGGGGAGATAATCATCTGCCCCGAGTTCCATCCCTTTGCGGAAATCGTTCCGTTCTGTACGCGCCGTCAGGAAGATGAATGGTGTGTTTTTGATCATATCATTATGCTGTACCGCATGCAGAACACCATAGCCATCCAGTTCCGGCATCATGATATCGCAGATGATCAGGTCGGGTTTGCTTTCAATCGCTTTCATGACCCCAACCTTGCCATTTTCTGCTTCAATCACCAGGTAGTTCGATAGCTCCAATATCTCGGCTGTATTACTTCGGATATCTGCATTGTCTTCAATTAACAGGATCTTCTTCATAAGTTGTATTTTGTTGATTGAACGAAAGTGTGAAAATGGTCCCCTGATGCAGTACGCTATCACATTTTATTGATCCATTCATCAGTTCGGCATATTTTGATACAATATGCAACCCAAGCCCTGTACCCTGAATATTGATCGCATTCCTGCCCCGGAAAAACCGCTCGGTCAGATGTTGCTGATCTTCCGGCGAAATACCTGTGCCATGATCCTCTACAGACAATTTGAGTAAGCCGTCTTCGTGAGAAGTGAGGACGTTGATGGAACCGGTCGGCGGAGAGAATTTACTGGCGTTGGAGATCAGGTTCATGATAATATGTCTAAAGAGGGAGATGTCCAGTATTACTTCGGCATCACCGGTATGCTCATACTGGATATATTGTTCCTTTTTTAAGCTGACCCTGATCTCATCTATGGCAGACAGCATTAGTTTATAGATATCAAATTTCTGATACTTTACATGGATCTTTCCTTCTTCAATCTTTCCTACGCTCAGGAAATCGTTAAGTATGTCCGTTAACATGTTTACCGACGAAACGATCCGCTGAATGTGTTTTTGTTGTTTTGTGCTGTCTGCTCCTGTAGTATACTGTTCCAGTAAATAGGCGGACGACAGTACCGTGCTTAAAGGTGTGCGGAATTCGTGTGAGGCCATGGATACAAAACGTGATTTGAGTTCACTTAATTCTTTTTCTTTTTCCAATGATCTGTAAAGTTCTTCCCTGGAAATTTCCAGTTGCCGGATGGCATATTTCAACTCCCTGGTTCTGAGTTCCACGATCTCCTCAAGTTCATCATTGAGTTTTTTAATTTCTACTTCGTTCTTCTTCCTGATAGTAATATCGCTGATAAATGCCACCACATAGGATTCGTCATTAAGCATATAATTAGTGAGACTGACTTCTACAGGAAATTCTTCTCCACTTTTCTTTACAGCGAATAAATCCATGCCAAGCCCCATCGGTCTGTTGTTTGGGTGATGCAGGTACTGGTTTCTATGCTCTTCGTGCTTGCTATGGAAGCGAGCAGGGATCAGCATTTCGATCTTCTTATTCAACACCTCCTTTTTTTCATAGCCAAAGAGCTTCAGCGCAGAAAGGTTAATGTCGATGATCTCCCCACGTTGATTGGTTTCAAGAATTCCCATGCTGGCATGTTCCAGCAGGGCCATAAAACGCTGTTTGTCCTGTGCGATCTTGAGTTCGCTTTGCTTCAACTGATCGATCTTGTCGATCACCACCATGAAATAATTTATATTGTTTTTTGAGAATGAACGGATCGAAGATTCTGCCCAGAAAGTATGGCCATGTTTTGAAATATATTCAACCCTTTCCCTGAATATGCCACGGTCTTTGGCGGTCTTCAGCCGGGTTTGCCAGACACTGTTTGTTAAACTGTCTTTTCGAAGAATGCCAAGATCCTGCAGTTCCATATCCACATGACCGATCAATCCAAAAAGGGAAAGCCATGCCTGGTTGCAAAACACAATCCGGCCATCTGGTTCACTGATGACAGCAGCGCCTTCCTGCAGGCTATTACACACGGCTTCCAGGAAGTCATTTTTAGTATCATGCACAGATGAGTGGTGCGGCTTCATGCTAACATGATGTTTGATAGTTATCCGTCTACTGATCTGCTTTAAACAATAATCTTATTACTATAGACCCGCAATAGGAAAGCGGAGCGAATAGAAATACATCCATGGGATGGAAACAAAAGTTTTGAAAGGGCCGGACCAATGCGCTGCTGCAAAATCTTAAGCAAGACGCATGTTTCAAATGATATAACTCATTAAGCGCGTTGATTACAGTCAGCCAGGAACTTACTCGTAGCAGTAAAGGGGCTGGAGATGTCTGAATGATATTGCATTGTAAAGTTAATAGTTTCGGGGAAAAAAGGGAATAGGCGGAAGGGATTTGTGGCTCAGCAATCTGGAAAGGTCATCCGGCTACTGTTTTTCTATCACTGCTGATCACCCTCATGGTCAGCGCTGACCTGTTTCATTGCTCTGAAGGGCGACAAGTAAGTTTCTTTGACATGTAATTTTTTTTATTTCATTTAAATACATGTTATATGAAAAGTGATGCAATGATTCAAAAAGAAGTGCAGGATGAGCTGAAATGGCAACCTCTACTGAATGCAACAGAGATTGGTGTGGCAGTAAGGAACGGGGTAGTGACACTATCGGGTCAGGTGGATAGCTATACCAAAAAACTGGCGGCTGAAAAAGCTGCCAAGCGGATCGGTGGCGTAAAAGCCGTTGCAGAGGATATCAAGGTGGTTTATTACGGAAGCCGGGTTAAGACAGACGCGGAAATTGCTGAAGCTGTTGTCAATGCATTAAAATGGCACTCAGCAGTCCAGGAAGAAAAGATCAAGATAAAAGTGGATGATGGCGTAGTAACACTCGATGGAGAAGTTGATTGGGACTATCAGCGTACAAATGCAAAGGCTGCCATTGAAAACCTGACTGGTGTAAAACTGGTGGTGAACCTGATCGGCGTAAAACCCAAAGTCAAGCCGTCGGATGTAACCCGGGGCATCAAAGATGCTTTGTTAAGAAGCGCCAATTCCGATGCAGGCAAGATCAGGGTGGATGTAATAGGTTCAAAAGTTATCCTAAACGGTACTGTCCGTTCTTTCGCAGAAAAAGAAGACGCGGAAACCGCTGCATGGGCAGCTCCTGGCGTTATGACCCTGGAGAGTAACCTGGTAGTGGCAGAACCGGAATTTTCGATGATTGACTAAGGATGCTGACAACCAGATGGCCGGCTGACCGGGATCAGTGATCAGGGTTATGCCGGTCATTTTTTTTAGGCAATCCGAGCTTTAATTTCAAACAAACTCATTTTATGATCACATCGGCATCATTCAATAATTGCACTTCTTATCCAGGCTGGTATACGCCATCTTCTGAAGTAAAGAATATGTTGGGCAAACTAGATCATGTCCGTAGAGATAAACGCAATAGGTTGCCGGTAAAGCTCAATGAATTCGAACATCATTACAAGATTGTGGCGCCGGTTTCATGGGCTTCAAAAAGCGATATTGTTGTTTACGTTCATCAGGGGTTATTAATGATCGCTGTGAGGAAACGGATAGATCCTAAAAACAGCAAGCGGGATGCGGAACCTCACTCCGGTTATTTTCTGGGAGTTATTTCACTGCCGCGGAACGCTGACGTGGAGTTCTCTTCAGCTGAGTGCAAACAGGGGCGTCTGGAGATTTGTTTATCCAAAATGGCAAGCCAGCGGGGTAGTGTAGATCATCAGATTATTGTTTATTGAAATACATCCTTGATTATTGCTTTGACAAATAATTACAACGCTATCCTGTATGTCATCAGCTTCAGTTGGGAGAACAATGCAAGGAATGCTATTGAACAAAATCAATGGTGAATTAACATGGTCAACCCTTCCGGTTCCAACACCATTACCTGGTCAGGTATTGATCAGGGTAATGGCCTGCGGGATATGCAGAACGGATTTGCATATCATTGACGGCGAACTTACATCGCCGAAACTGCCGCTTATACCGGGACACGAGGTGATCGGTACAGTTGTATCTGCAGGTGATAAAACATCCGGTCTTCATGAAGGAGATGTAGTAGGTGTACCATGGCTGGGGTATGCCTGTGGAGAGTGCCGGTATTGTTTAAGGGGACAGGAGAATCTTTGCAATCGTGCAATCTTTACTGGATATACAATGAACGGTGGATTTGCGGAGTTTATGGTCGCGTTCAGCGATTTCTGTATAAAACTTCCTGCACAATTTGCATTTGCACAATATGCACCTTTCCTGTGTGCAGGATTAATTGGCTACCGGTCTTACCGGTTTATTCCGGCAGGATTTTCAAAAATAGGTTTGTATGGATTTGGCGCAGCAGCCCACATCATTGCGCAACTGGCCGTGATGCAGGGCAAAAAGATCTATGCTTTTACCCGTAAGGGAGATGATGCCGCGGGAAAGTTTGCTTTGTCGCTGGGCGCAGCATGGGCCGGCGGGTCAGATGAATCTTCGCCGGAAAAACTGGATGCCGCCATCATCTTTGCACCGGCAGGGGAGCTTATACCAAAAGCGTTGAGTGACTGTGATAGGGGAGGTATTGTTGTGTGTGGTGGCATTCACATGTCTGATATTCCTTCGTTTCCCTATTCTATATTGTGGGAGGAAAGGCAGGTCCGCTCTGTTGCTAATCTGACACGAAAAGATGCTGAAGAATTTATGGCTGCCGCTGCTGTGCATACGCCTCATACCTCTGTAGAACTGTTCCCTCTGGAGCAGGCTAATAGTGCGATCAGAAAGTTCCGGGAAGGGAAGATCACGGGGGCTGCGGTGCTTGTAATGCCTCCCGGAAACGTTCGGTCAACGTGATCTTCATCAGCAACGAGCTATATGGGATCACTTTTGTTTATGAACGCAGGAGCAGTTTGATCAGAAGAACGCGTATAAGGGAAGGATTGCCTTATGCAATAGTAATATCCCTGTTCAGGTAAACGTCCTGTATGTCATGCAACAAAGAAATCCCATCAGGCATTGAGCATTGAAATGCTTTTCTTCCGGCAATCAGCCCCATGCCGCCAGCCCGTTTATTAATGATCGCAGTGAGAACCGCCTCTTTGCGGTCAGTTTCGCCCTTTGATGCTCCACCTGAATTGATGAGCCCGATGCGCCCCATATAACAGTTCAGCACCTGGTAACGGCAAAGGTCGATAGGATGGGGGGATGAAAGCTGCGTGTACATCCGTTCATCCATTTTGCCATAGGGGTGGTTCCCTGCATTCAGCGCTTTATATCCACCGTTATTCTCCGGAAGTTTCTGTTTGATAATATCAGCCTGAATTGTAGCACCAAGATAATTTGCCTGACCAGTGAGGTCTGCAGACAGGTGCATATCTTTGTCCGATTGTTTAAAGGTTTTGTTGCGCAGATAACACCAGAGAATGGTTGCCATGCCTAATGAATGCGCTTCTTCAAACATCCGGCTGACCTCTTCGATCTGCCGGGATGATTCTTCTGATCCGAAGTAAATAGTCGCGCCTACTGCTATGGCTCCCAGGTTCCATGCTTCACGGGCAGTACCAAACATGATCTGATCAGACTTGTTAGGGTAAGTAAGCAGCTCATTGTGATTGAGCTTTACAATAAATGGGATCTTATAGGCATATTTTCTTGACAGCATGGCAAGATTACCAATCGTACTGGCCACACCGTTACAGCCTCCTTCAATAGCGAGTTGTACAAGCTTTTCCGGATCGAAATAATCAGGATTTGCAGCGAATGATGCGCCTGCACTATGCTCCACTCCCTGATCAACAGGCAAAATGGATAAATAACCGGAACCCGAAAGCCGGCCATGATTAAAGAGCGTAGCAAGGCTACGGAGTGTCTGGACATTGCGGTTAGTGTGGCTGTAAATATCAGAAATCATCTCCGGTGATGGCAGATGCAGTTTGTCTTTTGCAACGGTTGTACAACGATGGGTCAACAGATCTTCATTTTCAGGACCTATCAATTCCATCAGATCAGTGGTTGTCATATAGTGAAGTTTTAAAAGATTCAGTCTTTAACAGTAGTTTTTGACTTGCGTTCCTGTTTTTCCAGTTTCCGGAAGTATCCACGAAAAAGAAAATTATGCTTTAATGCTTCCATGTTCTGATTAAATCCATCGGTAGCTTTTTCAATATTGCTCATGCTTTGCCTGAAATGTGCGGCGGTTGAACTGTCGTTTAGTAAGGTATGCAAGGTGCCCTGCTGATTCTTCAGTTGATGATCGATATAAGTAAGCGTTACGTTCGCTTTTTGAGTCAGTGATCTTGTTTGATCAGCGGCTTCATTGATGGCTGTAATAGCTGCTTTAAGATTTCCGGTTATTGCCGAATCTGTCAACAATGCGCCTACAGGGCCTTTGCCCGTTTTTATATTGGATATTATTGAATTAAGTTGATTTGTCAGTTCATTTGCCCGGGCTGTGGCCCGCTGGATGTTGGCAGCAGAAGACCTGAGGTTTGCAGGTATCGATTCATCATTGATCAGTTGCCACAAGCCATTGCTTCCGTTGACACGCTCAACCGTAGTCTTCAATTGCGAGGCAATCGCCGCCACATCATTATTCGTCCTGGAGAGGGTCTGCAGCATCTCTTCCGTATTAACGTTTCTTTTTGACTGAAGCAGGTCGCCTTCTTCGGCAAGCGGCGCCATTCCAGGGCCTGGAACGATATTGACAACCTTATTGCCGACCAACCCTTCTGTGCCGATCGATACTACTGCATTGCGCCGGATAATTGTTTTCATATCCTTATCGATCAGCATTGAGATCTCTATCACTGTATCGGAAAGAAAACTGATACGTTTTACCGATCCTGCCTGTATGCCGGATACACGTACATTGTTACCGGCAACAAGGCCATTCACATTTTCAAATCTCGCTTTCAGCAGGTAGGTCTTTCCAAAGAGATGTTGATTTTTGCCGATCATATATAGCATGATGACAAGAAAAAGCAGTCCTGCAAAAAGAAAGATGCCAAGTTTAATATTGTTGGTTGTTTTGTCTGCCATTGTTGTTTATTCAAAGAATTGTCTGACTTTAGGATCTTTATTCCCGAGCAGTTCATCATATTTCGCGTCTGCATAGCATTTTCCGTCAATCAATATCACCACCCGGTTCCCGGCCATCTTAACACAGTTCATGTCATGCGAGATGATGAGAGAAGTGGTTTGATAAGCTTTTTGTATATCGATCATTAATTGAATGATCTCTTTGCCGGTGATCGGATCGAGGCCCGTGGTCGGTTCATCATACAAGATGATCTCCGGTTTGAGGATCAGTGTACGCGCAAGGGCAATGCGTTTGCGCATTCCCCCTGAAAGTTCAGCCGGCATCATATCAATGGTATGCTCTAGTCCTACACTGGCAAGAGCATTGGTTACCCGTTCGTGGGCAATCTCTTTTGTTAATCTGATCCAATGCCTGCGAAGCGGAAATTCGAGATTTTCCCTTACAGTCATCGAGTCATATAAGGCATTACTTTGAAAAAGAAACCCAACCTTTGCGCGTACCAGGTCCATTTCTTCATGGGTCAGGTGCGTCACGCTTTTGCCGAGCAATTCTATTTCCCCTTTATCCGGTTGCAATAAACCAATGATGCATTTGATCAGTACTGATTTTCCGGAACCTGATTTTCCAAGTACCACTACAGCATCACCTTTAGTTACTTGCAGGTTGAAGTCTTCCAGCACTTTGTTTTCGCCGAAAGATTTGAAAAGATGACGGACGGCCAGAACCGTGTCTGCTTGCCGTACCTGGCTTTCATTTCCGTTGTATAATAATGCGGTTTGCATGTTTAATTCAGGTTCAGTACATCGGTGATTTGTACGGCCACCAGATCGATGATAAAGATCAATACAGAAGAAACAACAACGGCAGAGTTGGCGGATTGGCCAACACCTTCCGTTCCTTTACTGCTGTTGTACCCTTTGTAGCAACCAACAATAGCTA
Source organism: Chitinophagaceae bacterium (assembly GCA_036262095.1). GTDB lineage: Bacteria > Bacteroidota > Bacteroidia > Chitinophagales > Chitinophagaceae > Terrimonas_A. Next base: position 69,691 of record DATAJQ010000050.1, read on the forward strand.
CAGAGAAACCGAAGAAAAAACTTTTGATAAAAGCAGGCAATACATCGCCGAATAGGAGATTGTCAAAGATTTGGGTCCAGAAAAGGTGAAAGCTGGTGGCTCCATGGATGTTTACTCCAATATAAGAACCAAACAGGGAGATAGCATCCCCCAGCATTACCAGCACCGGCAACATCAGCGTCGCGGCAAGTACCCTTGTAACGACGAGGTATTTAAAGGGGTTCGTGCCACTGACTTCCATCGCATCGATCTGCTCTGTTACTTTCATGGAGCCAAGTTCAGCGCCAATGCTGCTGCCGATCTTACCCGCGAAGATCAGCGCGGTGATTACCGGTCCGATCTCCCGTACGATAGCAATGCCAACAATCGCCGGCAGCTGCGATTCCACACCATAATCGATCATGGACGGCCGTAGTTGCATGGTTAATACCAATCCCATAATAAAGGCCGTCAGCCCGACAAGAGGCAGTGACCTGTAGCCGATCAGAAAACACTGGCGGATAAATTCTCCCGCTTCAAATCGCGGCTTTACCCATTGCCTGAAAAAGTGCCCCGTAAACCGGCCGGCATCACCGGCTTCTGCCAGAAAAACCTGTATTGGCCATTGCTTTTTCATTGAGATCAAATTTGCGGTATAAATCCTGGTAAGAAGATGAATGCCGTCACTGCCTAAACTGATATTGATCACCTGCTGACGACCTTCAATGCCTGGTGTGACAGTTGTCATTCCTGCGTGAGGCAATGAGTTCTATTTTGATGAAAATTTTTTTTATGGAAAGGATCATGCTGGTCGTTAATGCTGTGGACCTTGATAAAAACTCGCTGGAGCTTGCATGCTCCCTGGCTAAAACGTCCAATTCTGTGTTGACAGGTCTGTTCCTGGAAAACCTGGCAAAAGATAAAGAATTGGTTATCAAAAATGTTTATGAGGGGACTTATATTGATCTGGAGGTTGACAGGACTTCATCCGAGTACATGAAAAAAAGTGCAAAGGTGGAGGCAAATATCGCCGTGTTCAATCAAACCTGTCAAAAGAATGGCGTCAGGTCGAATGTACAAAGAGATGAAGAAAGGCCGGTGGCTGAAGTGATAGGCGAAAGCCGGTATGCCGACTTGCTGATTTCAGATGGTGGGCTGCATTTTGAAAAAGCAATGCACCATCTTCCGTCTGCAACTGCCAGGAGAATCCTGCGGAATGTTGCATGCCCGGTTATTGTTTCAACCGGACCGGTGCAGGAGATCCGTGAAATGGTCTTTGCTTATGATGGCACTGCCTCTGCTATGTTTGCTATAAAGCAATTCACCTATCTTTTCCCTGAGTTTTCTTCGCATAAGCTTTGTGTTGTAAATGTAAATGACAGGGAAGAAGGGATCATTATGGTGCCGGGTCAGTTGAAAGAATGGTTGGAAGTGCATTACACCTCTTTTGTATTTGAGGAACTGCATGGTAAAAGGGAAGGTATATTCCTTGATTACCTTGCGGAAAAGAAAAATGCGATCATCATATTGGGAGCATATGGAAGAAGCCGTGTTTCCCGGTTATTGAGAACTGTTGCGGCTGATCTGTATGTTGACAAAATTGCTTTACCTTTTTTTATAGCACACCAATGATTGTTTTTGGAAGAGCGTAATACAATACCGGGTCGCCCATACCTGGATAACGAACAGCTTTAATCTTCAGATTGATTACACTTAACCCTCAAAGCCGGAATTGATAACCGAGATCTACCACCGCGGCGCCGGTCTTGTTCTTTCCATTCGCGCTGCCTTTCTGAATATCGATCAGTCCATAGTTGCCGCCAGCTTCCAGGAAAATGCTTCCTCCCCCTAATTTATAATCAATCCCTAAATGACCACTAATGCCCGTGTTGAAACGGTGGAGGTCACTCGTAATATTATCTTTATTGTTGAAAGACTGTGGTTGAGCCGTAACAGGCTCTGTCTTATTATAATCAAGATAAACTCTGCTTGAGCCATTGGTAATGTTTTTCGCGTTCAGGAGATAACTGATAAATGGGCCACCTGCTAAATAAACACTCCATTTGCTTTTCCATTTGATACGATACTTGGCGAGTATCGGCAACATAAGATAATTCATTTTCGCTTCGCTTTTATAATCCGCATATAAATACGCCGGAGCCTGGCCATTGGGAAACAAGGGCAGCATTTCATCCGGGACTGTAAATGCCTGTGTCCCGTTCTTTTTACCACCCTGTGATGAGTATTCGAGCTGAGGCTGGATGGAGAAACGGTCACAGAAAGGAAACTCTATATGGATGGCGGCATCAATATCCAAACGGGAGCTATAGCCGCTGCTTACCGGGTTGGTAGAACTGCCAGAGGTCAGATTTGGAATACTCAAACCGGCTTTGAAGCCAAGAGATGGCCTTGTTTGGGCCAGGATCATATTTGTACTCAATACAATCATTGTGATGAAGAGTGTTTTTTTCATGCGAATAAATTTTAGTGTTATAAAATAGAAGATGAATTTATTGCAGCGGATGGCCAGGATCAATGACTGTGATCAGGTATGTTGAAAACCCCATGCAGGCCGTTTAATCTCTGATTGATGTCATGGACGTAGTGATTTAAATCATTCCCGGGTGGCTGAAATAATGTGAAATTCAATACGGATCGAATATAAAAGCCGGGGCTACAGCAACAGCATTGTATGTTAGTATTAATTACCATTCTTACCTTTTTTTCCACGCTTGCCGGTGGTTTGTTTGCAATGTATTTCAAGGATAAGCTCCGGCTGATACTTGGGTTCAGTGCCGGTGCTGTGATTGGCGTATGTTTATTTGATCTGTTGCCTGAATCCTTATTGCTGAGCCGGGATCACTTTCAGCAGCAAACCACTATCAGCATTGTAGCACTTGGCTTTTTCTTATACCTCATCCTTGACCGGTTCACTTTGCTTCACTTCCGGGTTGCCGGAGTGGAAAATCATGGCAGGGAAAATCTTGCTGCAGGAAGTTTGTCGATCCATAGCTTTTTCGATGGTGTTGCCATCGGCCTTGCTTTTAGGATCTCCGATCAGATTGGGATATTTGTTGCAATGGCTGTGATTGTTCATGATTTTTCTGATGGTGTGAATACTGTGAGTGTGGTGTTGAAGAAGGATGAACGTCTCAGCAGATCGTTCTTATGGCTGCTAACTGATTCCGTTGCCCCCGTTCTCGGGGTGGTCTCAACCTATATGTTCCGGCTTTCTGAAGAAACCTTTGCGGTGCTGATCTCTTTATTTACCGGTTTCTTTTTATACATAGGTGCCAGCGATCTGTTGCCGGAAAGTCATCATGAATATTCTTCATTCTGGACCACTTGCATGACTATAATCGGTGCCGGCCTGATCTATGCAGCCATCACTTTCTTTGGATGAACGGCTATGGCAATTCTTCGATCGGTCATCTTAATATTTTCCCGGACTCCCTGCTATTATTAACCTCTCTTCCGTACATTTAACCAATTCCTCCATTTCTTAAATCAACCTATATGACAAGATTGCTTATGTTCCTTCTCCTCGCCATACTGGCTGTAAGCTGTAAACAAGCAGCTGACCGGACTCCTGGCCAGGGGCTGATCACCGGTATCGATTCTACTATAAAGCCCGGCGATAATTTTTTTATGTACGTCAACAAGACATGGTATGACAGCGCAACCATACCCGCCAGCCAATCAGGAGTGGGATCCTATTCTTTTTTGAACTTTCCACAGCGGATCCGGCTACAGGGAATATTAGACAGCGTAGCTGCAGCTAATAACCCTGCAGGCAGCATCGAACAGAAAGTAGGGGATTTCTATGCATCGGGAATGGATACGGTGGCGATTGATAAACGTGGTTATGAACCCATCAAACCTATCCTGGCAAAGATAGATGCAGTAACAGACCTGCCTGCGCTGCTAAAACTTGTGGTGGAAGAACAAAAAGCGGGTGACGTGTCGCTGATCGGTTTTTATATCGGGCCTGATGATAAGCAAAGTTCGGTGAACATTGTTACATTAGGACAGACCGGCCTGGGACTGCCGGAAAGGGATTATTATTTCAAAACTGATCCTTCAACAACCGGCATTCAACAAGCGTATAAAACAGCACTCAGTTCTTACTTCCAACTGATCGGGATTGATGCTGCTACGGCGGAAAAAAATGCTGCGATCGTTTATGAAATAGAAAAGCAACTCGCCAGCTCTCACAGAACTAATATTGAACTCCGGGATGTAAAGGCCAATTACAATAAACTGGCTGTTGCCGATCTTTCGAAAAAGCAACCGAATCTTAGCTGGCCTGCTTTACTGGCGGATTATGGTGCAAAGGTTGATTCAGTGAATATGCGTCAACCTGGCTACTATGACAAGCTCAACTCGATGTTGGCCACCGTGCCGATCAGTGATTGGAAAGTATATTTAAAAGCCAATATGCTTCGCGACTATTCAGGGTTTTTAAGCAAACCTTTTAATGATGTGAATTTCAATTACACAAAAATGCTCACCGGCCAGGCTGTGATGAAGCCGCGTGCGGAAGAAATGACACAGGCAGTTGATCGCTCCCTGGGGCAGGCCCTGGCACAGTTGTATGTAAAGAAATATTTTCCCGAAGAGGCAAAAAAACGGATGCGGGTGCTGGTGGATAACCTGAAAAAAGCATTGGAAGCCCGGATCACCAAATTGGATTGGATGAGTGATTCTACCAAGGCAAAGGCGAAAGAGAAACTTGCAGCGTTTACAGAGAAGATCGGTTATCCCGATAAATGGAGGGACTATTCAAAAGTGGAAGTGAAACGTGATACTTATTTTGAGAACAGATTGTCGGCCAACAAGAATGATTATGCATATATGCTGGCAAAACTTGGCCAGCCGGTTGATAGAACAGAATGGCACACAACCCCGCCAACAGTGACGGCCTATAATAATCCTCCGTTGAATGAAATCGTTTTTCCAGCAGGAATATTGCAGCCTCCTTACTTTGATATGAATGCCGACGATGCACTGAACTATGGCGGTATCGGTATGGTGATCGGCCATGAGATCGTACATTCATTTGATGACGAGGGAGCGCAGTTTGATAAAGATGGCAACGTTACGGACTGGTGGACAAAAGCTGACTATGAAAAGTTCAAGGCGCGCACCCAGCAGGTGCTTGATCAATACAGCTTATTTACCGTGCTTGATTCGATGCATGTGAAAGGCGCATTGACCCTTGGAGAAAATACAGCAGATCTTGCCGGTATTGCCATTGCGTATGATGCTTTCAAAATGACTAAAGAGGGAAAGGATACTACAAAGCTGGATGGCTTTACACCTGACCAACGGTTCTTTATTTCCATTGCCAGGATATGGAGGGTTAAAACAACGGATCAGTTCATGCGGATGTATGTAAATACGAATCCACACTCACCGGCTATTTGGCGGGTGAACGGTCCGTTGATGAACTTTACACCGTTTTATAATGCATTTAATGTGCAGCCGGGGGAAAAGATGTATAAGCCGGAAAATGAACGGATAAAGGTTTGGTAGGAGGAGTGGATATAATTAGCAGTGCGAAATCAGTGAAAGAAGGGTAGAGCGGCTGAAAGACTCTTGGTAAAACTGAGAGTCTTTTTTATGTCGTCTAGCTATGCAATTACCGGGATTTATCCATACGTCTATGCTCTGTGGCTGCTGTAGTACTTCATTGGGCTGCGACCGTGCGCCTACGCTGAAGCTTTGGTGCAGGCGTACGAAACCCGTTCGGGGCTTAGAATGTACTATATATAAAAAACCCGCCTTCACTCTGCGGCTGTCGTAGTAATACGAAGGCAGCAAAGCTTCGGCGGGCGGAGTCGGGACGACTAGATTCGAACTAGCGACCCCTTGCACCCCATGCAAGTGCGCTACCGGGCTGCGCTACGTCCCGAACAAAACCGGTATTCCGGTAGGGAATCCACTGATCAACTTCGCATTTTGACTGCTCGAAAACCAGCGGGTTGCAAAAGTAAGGTTTTTTACCATTTTTCCGAACCAAAAACAACCTTTATCTTCGCACCTTAATGAAAATCATCATTAAACAAGCCCGGATAACGGACCCGGCTTCTCCTTTCAACGGACAAACAGCTGATATTTTTATTGCAGACGGAATTATCAAAGCCATCGGTAAAAACCTTACTGATCAGGCAGATAAAGTGATTGAACAACCAGGTGCACACGTTTCGCCAGGATGGATGGATGTGTTTGCCCATTTCGGGGATCCCGGTTATGAGTTCAAAGAAACGCTCGAATCAGGAGCCGCCGCTGCCGCTGCCGGTGGTTTTACTGATATTCTGGTTATTCCTAATACAAATCCCTGCATCCACAATAAAGCCAATGTAGAATATATCGTGCAGAAAAGCCGGCTGCTTCCGGTATCGGTTCATCCTATCGGTGCCATCACGCGCAACACGGAAGGAAAGGAACTCGCAGAAATGTATGATATGAAAAACAGCGGCGCCCTGGCATTCAGCGATGGTACCAACTCTGTTCAATCGGCCGGACTGCTGGTAAAAGCTTTGCAATATGTAAAGGCATTCGGCGGTTTGCTGGTACAGGTGCCGGATGATAAAAGCATCAACCCGCATGGACTGATGCATGAAGGCATTGTTTCCACCCGTCTCGGTTTGCCCGGCAAACCGGAACTGGCAGAGGCACTGATCGTTTCCCGCGATATTCAACTTACCGCTTATGCCGGCTCACGGCTTCATCTTACCGGTATCAGTGCCGCTTCTTCGATAGCGCATATCCGGGAAGGAAAAAAGGAGGGTATAGATATAACCTGCTCTGTTACGCCTTATCATCTTTTCTTTACCGATGAGGACCTGAAAGGGTACGATACTAATCTGAAAGTAAATCCTGTGCTTCGTTCTTCAGCCGACAGGAAATCGCTGCGCAAAGGCATTACTGACGGCACCATTGATTGTATCGCTTCGCACCACCTACCCCATGAATACGATAGCAAAGTGCTCGAGTTTGAATATGCAAAGAATGGAATAATCGGTCTTGAGACTGCTTATGCAGTATTGAATACAGCAATGCCGGAAGTAAACCCTGCAAAATGGGTTGAACTGCTTTCGATCAATCCTCGCAAAATATTCGGCCTGCCTGCAATAAGCATACAGGAAGGACAGGCTGCTTCATTGTCCCTGTTCAATCCTTCCGCAAGATGGACGGTATCGGAAAAGGATATCCGTTCAAAATCAAAAAATACACCGTTCATCGGAAAGGAGCTTACTGGAAAAGTGATCGGTATTGTACATAAAGGAGGAGTGGTTCTCCAATAATTAAATCCAATGAGTAAAAAAATCACCCCACTGATAAAAGGTCTGATCACTGGCGTTGCCATGCTTGCATTTGCCTTAATCATGTATTTTACTGAGAAAACAGCAGAATCCAATCTTCACCTCGTTAATTATGCGTTGTATGCGGGTGGGATATTCTGGACCTTGTTTGCCTATTCCCGATCGGAATCGTATACCGGCAAGTTCGGAGATATTTTTGCGCAGGGATTCCGTTGTTTTGTAGTTGTTGCATTGATCATGGTGAGCTTTACTGCGATCTTCATTAAAGTGCATCCTGAATTGGCAGAAGAAGCCGCTGTAGCTTACAAAGAATATCTTTTGAAGAATGAAAAGGACAGAACGCCGGCGGAAATAGAAGAGAAAGTGGCAGAATCTAAAAAACAGTATGCTACCGGACATGTTTCCATGGCAATTTTCGGATATTTGGTGATGGGCACTATTTTTACTGCAGCCGGTGCCGGTATTTTATTAATAAGAAGACAATAGGACATGGATATATCCGTGGTTATTCCCCTGCTGAATGAAGAAGAGTCCCTGCCGGAACTGACGGCCTGGATCGAAAAAGTTATGCAGGAGAACCAATACTCTTACGAAGTGATCTTTGTAGATGATGGAAGCACCGACGATTCCTGGAATGTAATAGAACAGTTGCGGGAGAAAAACCATAATATCAAAGGCATAAAATTCCAGCGCAATTATGGTAAGTCTGCCGGCCTCAATGAAGGCTTCAAAGCAGCTCAGGGTGATGTGATCATTACCATGGATGCCGATCTGCAGGACAGTCCTGATGAAATACCTGAACTCCGCCGCCTGATTGTTGAAGATAATTACGACCTGATCAGCGGATGGAAAAAGAAACGTTACGATAATAAGCTGACCAAAAATCTTCCCAGCAAACTGTTCAATGCCGCTGCCCGGCAGATGAGCAAAATACAGTTGCACGATTTCAATTGCGGACTCAAATCATACAAAAAGAAAGTGGTGAAGAGCATTGAAGTGTATGGTGAAATGCACCGCTATGTACCGGTACTGGCCAAATGGGCCGGCTTCCGGAAGATCGGTGAGAAAGTGGTGGAACACCGACCCCGGAAATATGGAATCAGCAAGTTTGGCTGGAACCGTTTTGTGAATGGATTTCTTGATCTGCTGTCTATCTTCTTCATAGGAAAATTCGGTAAGCGCCCGATGCATTTCTTTGGGTTCTGGGGAACTATTTTTTTCCTGATAGGAACCGGCTTCTCTATTTATTTATTTATTTCCAAACTGGTGGATTACAATTATCCGCTTACAAACAGACCTGGATTCTATCTTGCCATCGCTTCAGTGATCATCGGTGTGCAATTATTCCTTGCCGGATTTTTGGGTGAGCTGATCTCCCGTAATTCCGCAGGCAGGAACAGTTACCTGATCGAAACAAAAGCAGGTTTGTAATGTCGAAGATCGTGATCATAGGACCTGCGCACCCGTTGCGTGGCGGATTGGCCACTTTTAACCAGCGACTGGCAAAAGAGTTCAACGAGCAGGGGCATGATTGCTCTCTCTATTCCTTCTCGCTGCAATACCCCGAATTCCTTTTTCCCGGCACTACGCAATATAGTGATGAACCCGCACCGGTAGGGCTTTCCATTCATTCAGCTATCAATTCTGTGAATCCGCTTAACTGGTTGAAAGTAGGAAGGCAATTAAAGAAATTAAAGCCCGATATCATTGTGGTGCGTTACTGGCTTCCGCTGATGGGGCCAGCCCTGGGCACCATTTTGCGCCGTGTAAGAAAAAATGGCCACACACGTATCGTTTGTATTGCCGACAATGTGATCCCGCACGAAAAACGGCCCGGTGATACGCCTTTCACCCGCTACTTTCTGAAAAGCTGTGATGCTTTTATTACAATGAGCGAGAAAGTGATGCAGGACCTCCGGCGGTTTGAAAAGGACAAACCTGCACAACTGGTGGAGCATCCGTTGTATGATAATTTCGGGCCGATCATTCCCCGGTCAGCAGCAAGGGAAAAACTGGGATTGCCTGTTACAGGAAAGCTTATATTATTCTTCGGCTTTATCAGGAGATACAAAGGACTGGATTTACTATTGGAAGCAATGGCTGATAAAGACATCAAAGCGGCAGGCATACAGTTGCTGGTGGCCGGTGAGTTTTATGAAGATGAAAAGCCTTACCAGGAGCTGATTGCAAAGCTGGGCATTGAACAGCAATTGATCCTTAAAACCAATTTTATTCCTGACAGCGAAGTGCAATATTATCTCTGTGCCGCAGACGCCGTGATACAACCTTACCGCAATGCAACGCAAAGCGGCGTTACCCCGCTGGCCTATCATTTTGAAAAGCCGATGGTGGTAACCAATGTGGGCGGACTGCCCAGGCTGGTGCCCAATGAAAAAGCCGGGCTGGTGGTGGAACCCGATCCCGGTTCAATAGCCCAGGGCATTCTGCGTTTCTACCAATTAGGAGAAGACTATTTTATTCCTCATCTTCGCAATGAAAAACAGAAATACAGTTGGGCTAATCTGACGGCTGTTATTTTTCAGCTTGCAAGGGGCTCCGCCTAAGGTTTGTTTCTGTTTTTTTTAATTCAAAATGCAAAATTGAAAAGTAAAAAGAGCTTCTGTTAAGAGTGGGTTTTGAATTTTTACTTTTGAATTTTGACTTAATCCTAACCTGCATTAATTATAAACAAGACCATGATCTATAGAAGCAAAGCGCCTTTACGAATCGGCCTGGCGGGTGGTGGCACGGATGTAAGTCCTTACAGCGATCTTCATGGAGGCGCTATCCTCAATGCTACGCTTTCCCTATACGCCAATGCTACTATTGAATTGCTGGATGAAAAAAAGATCGTTCTACAGGCCATTGACCGTGATGAAGAAGAAGTGTATGACTGGATGCCATCATTGCCCATCAATGGTAAACTCGACTTGCTGAAAGGCGTATACACCCGCATTCAAAAGGATTATGGAATAGGGGAGAAAGGGTTCCGGCTTTCCACTTTTGTAGATGCACCAGCCGGTTCGGGACTGGGCACATCGTCTACTCTCGTGGTGGCTATCATCGGCGCTTTCACGGAAATGCTTCGCCTGCCATTGGGTGAATATGATATGGCACATTATGCGTATGAAATAGAGCGGAATGATCTGAAACTCGCCGGCGGAAAGCAGGACCAATATGCAGCTACGTTCGGTGGCGTTAATTACATGGAATTTTATGGGGGTGATAAGGTTATTGTGAACCCTTTACGGATAAGGCAGGAGTATTTGTTTGAACTGGAAAACAATTTGCTTTTATATTATACTTCTACAAGCCGCGAATCAGCAGAGATCATCAAGAAGCAAAGTAAGAATGTGGAAGAAAAGAAAGGCAGCTCCATTGACGCAATGCACCAACTGAAAGAGCAGGCCCAGCAAATGAAAGAAGCTTTATTGAAAGGCCGTCTTGCACAAATTGGAGAGATACTGGATTTCGGGTTCCAGCAAAAAAAGCAAATGGCAGAAGGCATCAGCAATCCATTGATGGAAGATATCTATAGAACGGCCCGTGAGGCAGGTGCAACCGGTGGCAAAATATCCGGTGCAGGCGGTGGTGGCTTCATGATCTTTTATTGCCCTGGCAACACCAAATATAAAGTGATAAAAGAATTGGAAAGATTTGGGGGTAAGCACCGCAACTACCAGTTTGTGAAACACGGATTAAAAACATGGACTATTTAATATGGATAAAATAAAAAGTCTTATTCAGGCTTCGATCGATGTAAAGCAGCAATTGCTTAATGATGAAACCTTGCTCCGGAGTATTGCCCAGTCGGTTGAACTGATCACCAATACATTCAAGCAGGGCAGGCGTGTATATTTCTGCGGCAATGGTGGCAGTGCCGCAGATGCCCAGCATCTTGCTGCAGAATTCTCCGGGCGTTTTTATACAGACAGGAAGGCCCTTCCCGCAGAAGCGCTTCATTGCAATACCTCTTATCTTACAGCAGTAGGGAACGATTATAGTTTTGATCTGATCTATTCCAGGTTGATCGATGGCATCGGTCAGGCCGGCGATGTATTGATCGGTTTATCTACTTCAGGGAATTCAAAGAACGTTATTAAGGCATTTGAAACAGCTAAGGAAAAAGGGATCCATACCATTGGATTTACAGGCAAGACAGGTGGGCTGTTGAAAGCAGTAAGTGATGTGCTGATCAATGTGCCGTCAACAGACACGCCGAGGATACAGGAAAGTCATATCCTGGCCGGGCATATTGTGTGTCAGTTGGTGGAGGAGAAGATATTTGGGAATTAACTGATTTAAGAAGTGCATGTTTGTATAAAAAACTATTAAAAAATAAATAATGAAGCAGGGACAAGAGAGCAATAGCTGGGTAAAACGGTTTTTCATACTAACAGTTTTTGCCGGCATATTTCAACTGTCAGCAACAGCCGCTATCGTAGATACTGTTGAAACTTACAGTGCCTCTATGAAAAAAAGCATCAAAGCAGTCGTTATCACTCCTGATAACTATGCCAGCGATAAAGAACTGCCTGTAGTATATCTGCTGCATGGCCACAGCGGTGACTATGCCGACTGGATAACAAACGCCAAAGGATTTGAAAAAGCCGCCGATCAATACCAACTGATCATCGTTTGTCCTGATGGCAATAACAGTTGGTACTGGGACAGCCCTGTAGATCCCCGCTATAAATATGAGACTTATGTATCGAAAGAACTGGTGGAATGGATAGACAACAAATACAAAACCATCAAAAGCCCGAAAGGGCGCGCCATCACCGGTCTCAGCATGGGTGGCCACGGCGCTTTATACCTGGCCTTCCGCCACCAGGATGTTTTTGGTGCAGCAGGCAGCATGAGCGGGGGAGTGGACATCCGCCCTTTTCCTAACAGTTGGGACATGGCTGCACGGTTAGGTAAATATGCAGAGCGCCCTGATAACTGGGAGAAAAATACGGTGATCAACCTGCTTCATTTACTCACTCCCAATTCCCTTGCCCTGATCATCGATTGCGGAACAGACGATTTCTTTTTTAAGGTAAACGAAAATCTTCATCAGCAACTCCTGCAGCGTAATATTCCCCACGACTATATCACCCGGCCCGGGGCCCACAACTGGCCTTACTGGCGCAATGCAATAGGTTACCAGCTATTGTTTATGAATAATTTTTTCAAAGCCACCAAAAAATAAATAACCATTCCAGTCCTTAAACGACTTTTATGGATAAAGGATTTCCTTCCCGTCTTCCCGCCTTACCGGTAAAATCTTACCGGTAAGGCGGGAAGACGGGAACGGGCGTTTTAGAGAAAAATCATCACGAAAAATAATTGTTAAATCTACAATTAATAATATATTTGAATAGAAATCGCTTGCATTTATGGATAAGCAATATGTTTTAGGAGTAGATTATGGTACTGATTCTGTTCGTACAATACTTGTAGATACTTCCAATGGAGATGAACTGGCCACTTCTACTTTTTATTACCGGAGATGGAAAGATCAACTTTATTGTGAACCTGGTCTGAATCAATTCAGGCAACACCCGCTTGATTATATAGAAGGCCTGGAACAGACCATTACTTCCTGCCTGCGCCAGGCAGGCCCTGCTGTAGTGGCTAATATTGTTGCAATATCTGTAGACACTACCGGTTCCACACCCGTGATCGTGGATGAAAGCGGAACTCCCTTAGCCTTATTGCCCGCCTTCAGCAATAACCCCAACGCCATGTTCATTTTATGGAAAGATCATACGGCCGTAAAAGAAGCCGCAGAAATAAATGCACATGCTGCCCGCTATGATATCAATTACCTTCAGTATGTTGGTGGCATTTATTCTTCCGAGTGGTTTTGGGCAAAATTATTACACGTGCTCCGGGAAGATTCAGCAGTGAGAAATGCTGCTTATTCCCTTGTTGAACATTGTGACTGGATCCCTTTTTTACTTACCGGTGGAAAGCATGTAAAGGAAATTCGCCGCGGTGTTTGCTCTGCCGGTCACAAAGCCTTATGGTCTGCAGAGTTTGGAGGATTGCCACCTGATTCATTCTTTACAGCCCTCGATCCCTTATTGCAGGGATTTACCTCCCGTTTATTTTCCCAAACCTATTCCTGTGCAGAACCTGCCGGTACCATTTCCAAAGAATGGGCCGAACGCCTGGGACTGCCTTCCCATGTTATTATCGGTGTAGGTGGATTTGATGCCCACATCGGTGCAGTAGGCGGGCAAATCGAACCTTATCATCTAAGTAAAATAATGGGCACTTCCACCTGCGATATTCTTGTTGCACCGGTCGAAGATGTGGGTGATCAACTGGTAAGCGGTATCTGTGGCCAGGTACCAGGTTCGGTAATACCCGGTATGCTGGGTATGGAAGCGGGGCAATCCGCTTTTGGTGATGCTTATGCATGGTTCAGACAGGTACTGGGTTGGCCATTGCAGCAAATACTGGCAAAGTCAACAGTCGTTGATGCTGCTACTGCTGAAAAATTGATGGAAGAAAGCATGACTGCTATTCTTCCCGAACTTTCCAGGGCCGCCGCCGCATTACCGGTAGATGAATATTCGGAGATCGCGATCGATTGGTTCAACGGCAGAAGAACTCCGGATGCCAATCAGTTGCTCGAAGGTGCTGTGTTGGGATTAAGCCTGGGTACGGATGCTCCAAAGATATTCCGTGCCATCGCAGAAGCTACCTGTTTTGGTGCGAAAACGATCGTTGACCGGTTCAACAGTGAAGGCATTCCTGTGAAAGGTTTGATCGGAATGGGAGGGGTGGCAAAAAAATCTCCCTTTATCATGCAGATGATGGCAAATGTTATGAACATGCCTATCCGCATCCATCGCAGTGAACAAACCTGTGCGGCAGGTGCTGCTATGTTTGCTGCTACTGCTGCCGGGATTTATCCTAAAGTGGAACTGGCCATGCAAGCTATGGGAAGAGGTTTTGAAAATGAATATTTTCCTGAGCCTGACCAGGTGGCATTATATGAAAAACGGTATCATCGTTATCTGGTATTGGGAAAAAATATTGAAAAAGAAACAATGTCTTTACACAAGGAACTGGTTGAACAATCATAAGTACACATCATAACAGAACTACCATGAACCCTTACGAGCATATCCAGTTGCAGGCCTATGAAGCTAATATGCAGTTGCCGCAACTGGGATTGGTGTTGTTTACTTTCGGTAATGTAAGCGCAGCAGATCGCAACAAAGGAGTGTTTGCCATCAAGCCCAGCGGTGTTCCTTACAATGAACTATCACCCTCCAAAATGGTGATCGTGGATTTTGACGGTAAAGTGGTGGAAGGAAAACTCCGCCCTTCTTCCGACACGCTTACACATGCCGTTTTGTATAAACACTGGGAAAAGATCGGCGGCATCGTGCACACACATTCCACCTACGCTACTGCCTGGGCGCAAAGTCTTCGCGATATACCGATCTATGGTACCACCCATGCTGATCATACCACCTGCGATATCCCCTGTGCCCCTCCAATGGATGATGAAATGATCCGGGGAGACTATGAATACCAGACCGGCTTCCAGATCATACAGGCGCTGGAACAAAGAGAACTCAGCTATGAAGAAATAGAAATGATACTGGTAGGTAATCATGCTCCATTTACCTGGGGCACAACGCCTCAAAAAGCTGTCTACAACAGTGCTGTGCTGGAATCCATCGCCAAGATGGCTTATATCACGGAATCCATTAAAGCCGATGCACTCAGGTTAAAGGATTCATTGATCAAAAAACATTTTGAGCGTAAGCATGGACCCAACAGTTATTATGGTCAGTAAAACAACGATGCACATTTACTAACAATCACATCAAAACTAAACGAGAAATAATGGAATTGAAAAAATTGGCTGTATGGTTTATTACAGGAAGCCAGCATTTATATGGAGAAGAGACACTGGAACAGGTAGCAGAACATTCGCAAGTGATCGTAAAAGCATTGAATGCTTCCTCACAGATACCCGTGGAAATTGTGTACAAGCCAACAGTTACAACACCTGAAGAGATCTATAACGTGATGATGGCGGCCAATGCTGAAAAGAATGTGATCGGTATTATTGCCTGGATGCATACTTTTTCGCCTGCCAAAATGTGGATCAATGGATTGAAAATATTACAAAAGCCATTGTTGCATTTACATACACAGTTCAACCGTGATATACCCTGGGATAAGATCGATATGGACTTTATGAACCTTAACCAGAGCGCGCATGGCGACAGGGAATTTGGTTTCATCGTAAGCCGTCTTCGCCGCAACCGCAAAGTGGTGGTAGGGCACTGGCAGGATGAAGCAACCTTGCAAAGCATCGATGCATGGACACGTGCAGCGGCTGGCTGGCACGACTGGCAGGGTGCCAGGTTTGTACGTTTTGGAGACAACATGCGCTATGTTGCTGTTACCGATGGTGATAAGGTAGAAGCTGAATACAAATTCGGGTATGCGGTTAATACACACGGTATCGGCGATCTGGTAAAACTGATCAATGAAGTGGATGATGCATCCGTAAATACCCTGATGCAGGAATATGAGGACAGCTATTCGCTGGCAGCACCGCTTCGTAAAGGCGGAGATCAGCGTCAGTCATTATACGATGCTGCAAAGATCGAACTTGGACTGAAACGTTTCCTCGAAGCCGGTAATTTCAAAGGTTTTTCAGATACGTTTGAAGACCTGCATGGAATGGTGCAGCTGCCGGGCATCGCTGCTCAGCGCCTCATGAAAGCCGGTTATGGATTTGCAGGGGAAGGCGATTGGAAAACAGCAGCATTGGTAAGAGCCATGAAAGTAATGGGCAGTGGATTGCCTGGTGGTAACTCCTTTATGGAAGATTATACCTATCATTTTGATCCATCCAATCAATTAGTATTAGGCTCCCACATGCTGGAGATATGTGAAAGTATTGCGGATGGTAAGCCCTCCTGCGAAGTTCATCCGCTGGGCATTGGTGGCAAAGCAGATCCTGTGCGGCTTGTTTTCAATTCTGCTGCAGGCCCTGGCCTTAATGCATCCATCATTGATATGGGCAACCGCTTCCGTTTACTGGTCAACGAAGTGGAAGCTGTGAAGGCAACAGAAACTTTACCTCATCTGCCGGTGGCAAGAGTGCTGTGGAAACCTTACCCTGATATGAAAACCGGTTGTGCTGCCTGGATACTGGCAGGAGGAGCACACCATACCTGTTATAGCCAAAACCTGACAGCAGAGCACCTGGAAGATTTTGCGGATATGGCAGATGTCGAATTTGCATTGATTGGAAAAGATACAAAACTGTCTCAATTCAAGAATGAGTTGAGGTGGAGTGAAGTATATTATCAGTTGCATAAATAGTATAGTTACCCGGCTACCTACTAAATAATAAACAATGAAAAAATTGCTTGTCGCATCACTGCTTTCGGCTGCAACGGGCTTGCAGGCTTTTGCTCAACCGGAAGTGGCTGTATCCATTAATGGCATTGATCCAAAGTATACCATCAGCCGTCATATCTACGGTCATTTTTCAGAACACCTGGGCCGCTGCATCTATGATGGTTTCTGGGTGGGAGATTCATTGAATGTTCCTAAGCAAGACAGGATACGGATGGATATTGTGGATGCCCTGAAAAGGATACAGATTCCCAATCTCCGCTGGCCGGGCGGTTGCTTTGCAGATGAGTATCATTGGAGGGATGGGATTGGCCCGAGAACGCAGCGCCCTACGATGGTAAACACCAACTGGGGCGGTGTAACGGAAGACAATAGTTTTGGCACGCATGAATTCCTTGAATTATGCGACCTGCTGAAATGTGAACCTTATATCTCTGCCAATGTTGGCAGCGGCACAGTGGAAGAAATGGCCAAATGGGTGGAATATCTCAACTTCGGCGGTATCAGCCCCATGACCAACCTGCGTAAACAAAATGGCCGCGCAGAACCCTGGAAAGTGAGCTTTTGGGGTGTGGGTAATGAAAGCTGGGGCTGCGGTGGTAATATGACAGCAGAGCGTTACGCAGATGAATATAAGCGATATGCCACTTATGCACGCGATTACGAAGGCACCCGTTTGAAAAAGATCGCCTGCGGACCCAGTGATGGTAATTATAACTGGACAGAAGTAATGATGAAAAATGTAGGTAGGCAAATGTGGGGGTTATCGCTTCATTACTACACTATACCAACCGGGAACTGGGGCAAGAAAGGCTCTGCTACTGCTTTTGATGAGCAGGAGTATTTCAATACCATGAAGAACTGCCTGCAGATGGAGGAATTTGTTTCCCGGCACTCCGCCATCATGGACCGCTACGATATCAACAAGAATGTGGCATTGGTAGTGGATGAGTGGGGTATCTGGACAGATGTGGAACCTGGCACCAACCCGGGATTCCTTTACCAGCAAAACAGCCTGAGGGATGCATTGATTGCAGGTACTACCCTGAACATTTTCAATAATCATGCAGACAGGGTGAGGATGGCCAACCTGGCGCAAACGATAAACGTATTGCAGGCATTGATCCTTACACAAAAGGAAAAGATGCTGCTGACGCCTACCTATTATGTGTTCGATCTGTTCAAAGTGCACCAGGACGCTAAATTGTTGCCCGTTTCTTTCAGCAGCCCCGATTATATTTCCGGTGATAAAAAATTGCCTGCACTGAACATGTCTGCTTCGAAAGACTCTACGGGTAAAGTGCATATCACCCTGGTGAATATTGATCCCAGGAACAAATGGAAGATCAGTACTTCACTAATGGGAGTGAAGTTCAGCACGGTCTCCGGTCAGATACTCACTTCCGCGAAACTGACCGATGTCAATACATTCGATGGTCCGCCGAAAGTAAAGAACAGTAATTTTTCAGGGGCTAAAAAACAGGGAGATCAATTGGTGGTGGAAATACCGGCTCAGTCGATCGTGATGCTTGAGTTGAAATAAGATCAACTATGGATCAGTCCTTCTGGCAAGATGACCCCGCACATCGTTGCTGATGTCGCAATTCCCCCTGTTTTTGTCAGAATAGCACGGCCTGTCTTCCAATTGTTGACTTTAATTTTACTTTGGGATCAACCGGTGAGCCCCGGCATCTCTTAAATTTATACTACTAAAACTTTTACCATGACAACGATGAATCCTTATCTGAACTTCGACGGTAACGCAGAAGAAGCTTTTGATTTTTACAAATCCGTTTTTGGCGGTGAATTTGAAGGCAAGTTCAAAGCGGGTGATATGCCGGAAGCAGGACCGATCCCGGAAAATGAAAAGAACCGCATTATGCATATTTGCCTGCCGATCGGTGGTGGCTCAAAACTGATGGCTTCAGACATCTTTCCTTCTTTCGGCCATAAATTAGCAGAAGGAAATAATGTGCAGATCTCCCTTCACCCTGATAGCCGCGAAGAGGCCGACCGTCTTTTCAATGGCCTTTCTGCAGGTGGAAAAGTTGAAATGCCCATGGCTGATGCTTTCTGGGGCTCTTATTTTGGAAGCTTCAGGGATAAGTATGGCGTTTATTGGATGATTAATCATGAGATCAAGAAATAAGCTAATTGGCCGGGAGTTGGAAGACTCCCGGCAATTCTTAACCTGAAAAGCTTTTCATCACCTGGTCCTTATAGTTAACGCTTACAGGAATGGTTTTCTGATCAGCAAGCACCAGTTCCCCTGTCCTCATTATCCTGATCTTACTGACAGAGACGATATATGACTTGTGTGTACGAATGAATTGGGAAGCCGGCAGCATTTCTTCCAGCTTTTTCATGGTTAAATGAACCAGGTATTGACGTTGGGGAGTAAATATTTTCATATAATCCCTGGAGCCTTCGATATAAAGAATGTCTGAAAATGAGATTTTAAGCAAGCCTTCTTTTTCTTTGACTACAAGATGTTCATTCCCTTTTTCTGTTGACTCTTCTTTTGGAACGACAATCATTGCCTGCTTCACTTTATTTACTGCCTGCAAAAAACGCTCATAGGAAAACGGTTTTAAGAGATAGTCCACCACATTCAGTTCATATCCCTGCAAAGCATATTCTGCGTAAGCAGTAGTAAAGATCACTTTGGGAGGATTAGTCAGCGTTTTTAAGAATGCTATACCATTCACCAATGGCATTTCAATATCGAGAAATACCAGGTCAATCTGGTGCTGTTCCAGTTTGGAAAAAGCTTCCATCGCATTGCGGCATTTAGCCACCAGGATCAGGCCTTCTGTTTGCAGGATATATTTTTCCAGTATCTGCTGTGCAATCACTTCATCGTCTGTTATCAGGCATCTGATCATTTCGTCAAAGCTATTTTCAGGTTAACGGTATAGTGGGTGTCATCATGTGATATCTGCAGTTCATGGCGGCCCGGATAATATAATGCCAGCCGCTTTTGTACATTTTCTATTCCCACGCCCCCATATTTTGTTTTTTGTTGGGGCGTGGTTAAAATTACACTATTGGATAAATGAAAATGCAATTGAGATCCGGTAATGCTTAGTTTGCCTTCAATAAATCCACTGTCCATTATCCGGTGTGAACCATGCTTAAAACTGTTTTCCAGAAAGGGGATCAGCAGGAGGGGGGCTATCGCCTGGCTATCGTTGCCTGAGCGTTCCACTATAAAAGAGATATTGGCCTGGGGATACCGCTTCTTTTCCATCTCCAGGTAATTGTCCAGGAACTCAAGATCCTTCTCCAGTGCTACCTGGTTTTGCTGGCAATCGTACAGGATGTACCGCATCATATTGGAAAGGCGGAGAATATAGGCCGGTGTATCTGGCTCCCCTGTAAGGCTCATACCATAGAGGCTGTTAAGCGTATTGAAAAGAAAATGCGGATGAAGCTGTGCTTTCAGCGTTTCCAGTTGCAACACAAGGTTGTCTTTTTCCAAAGCATGTTTCTTTTCTTCCGTTTCAAATGCGTAACGCATGAATAAGACAGAGAAAAAGGCCAGCAGGTCAGTCAGCAGTTCATTTATTTTCACACCCCTTCCTCCCTGGGTGTGCTGATACCAGGTATGCTCCATTTG
Organism: Chitinophagaceae bacterium; assembly: GCA_036262095.1. Taxonomy (GTDB): domain Bacteria; phylum Bacteroidota; class Bacteroidia; order Chitinophagales; family Chitinophagaceae; genus Terrimonas_A. Next base: position 90,004 of record DATAJQ010000050.1, read on the forward strand.
ATAAAACAAGTTCAGAGAGGTATTATAGTTGGTTTCCAGGAAAATATAACTCACTGCATAATTGAACCATTGGGAAACAAAAATGAAATATGCAAGGGTTACAAAGAACAGCCATACATGCCATTTCTTTTTAAGAAAATATGGGCCGATGAAGCGATAGAATGGCACAACATATAAGGTGGTGGCAATTGAATACAATATCAGTTCCGGAAAAGGAAAATTCATTCTTAAACGGGGGATATAGGGATTGCTTGCATAAAGCGCATATTTATAAATGCATACATAAACAAACCAAACCAGTATCTCGTACACGGAAATGTAGCGCTTGATCGGGATCTTTCTTTTAAACAGGTTCATGCCCAAAACTATCTCTTTCAAGCCGTTTTGTTGAAATGGCTTTCGACAAAATCAGGTTTTCCTTCGACAAAATAAAGGCCCCTTCATTATGCAGAAAGACTGTCGGCTTTGGACGAAGCAGCCTTTTTTATCCATCGTTCCGGTCGTTGCTTTGTTTCATCAACCACAAAAAATAAAAAGATGAAACACTTCAGCAAACTGACCCTGCTTATCGCAATCATCACTTTTGTTAGCCAAAGATCCGGCGCACAATCTGTCAAAGGAGTAGTAATAGATAGCCTTAGCCGCCAGGCCCTGGCCAATGCTTCCGTAAGCCTCAGCCAAAACGGGGCAGTGCTGCATTCTTTAAATGCTGCTAAAGGGGAGTTTGAGTTTTCCGGGCTTGATACCGCAGGCATGTACAGGTTAAATATCCAATATACCGGCTACCGCAGTTTTGTGTTGGATTCTTTAAAGGCTGATCAGTCTTCATTAGTGATCAGCCTGGTGCAGGATCAGAAAGAAATGGCAGGTGTAACCGTAACTGCAAGCAGGCCCTTTATTGTGCAGAAAAATGACAGGATCGTAGTGAATGTGGCCCAAAGCCCTATTGCAGCTGGCGGCAATGTATACGAAGCAGTCAAAAAAGCGCCTGGTGTAGTGGATCTGCAAGGATTGCAGTTCCGTGGCAAAAACGTAACGGTCTATATTAATGATAAACCTTCAAGGCTGGGTGGTGAGGAATTGAAAACCTATCTTTCCTCAATGCCTGCCAATACGGTTGAAAGGATCGAAGTGATCCCCAATCCTTCAGCAAAATATGAGGCTTCGGGCGGCCCGGTGATCAATATCATCCTGGCCAAAAGCAAAGACCTCGGTACTAATGGCGTTTTAACCGCAGGTGCAGGCACTGGTAAATATGGCCGCTATAACGGTGGCATCTCTCTGAATCATCGTAATGCCGGTATGAATGTTTATGGTAGCTATGATTACCAGCAGGTAAAAGTCAGCAATAAAAAAAGGACTGACCGTTCTTTCAATACCCTGTATTCTATTCACGATGAACAACGTTCCGTTGAGACCAGCAGTAGCCACATTGCTAAACTGGGTATGGATTATACCATCAACTCACGCAGTAGCTTCGGTGGGTTGGTTAGAGGCCTGTTTAGCGATAAAGGCAGGGATATAAATAACAGTTCATTGGTAAGTACTGATTCGTCTTCCGCCGTAAATAATGATAACCGTATCGGTTTATCTACTATTTCAGCTAACCTGTATTACCGCACCAGGCTGGGTACAACCGGCGATCTGTCGCTCAATGCTGATTATTTCACTTACAATAAAGATTATAGTGATTATTTTACTACTCATTATTATGACAAGAATGGCGGGGAGTATGGATCACCTTATCTTCTCCGGTCCAATGCGCCTGCCGACAACCGCATTAAATCCTTTTCAGCCGATTACACTTTTTCTGCTAACAATATCAGCTATGAAACCGGTTTGAAAGCTGTGCTTACCCGCACTGACAATAGCTCTGTATGGGAAAAGAATGAGGGCGGCTCATGGGAAAATGATGAATTTAAGAGCAATCGCTTTGTATATAACGAAAACATTTATGCGGCTTACCTGTCTGCATCCCGCAGCATCAGCAAATTTGACCTGCAGGCCGGTCTCCGTATGGAGTACACTGATGCCAAAGGATATTCTTTGACGCTGAAACAGGAAAATAAAAATAGGTACGCCAGTCTTTTTCCCAGCCTTACAGTTTCCTATAATCTGTCAGAGAAACAACAGTATAGTTTTTCCTACCGCAGAAAGATCGAACGGTTTGGGTTTGATATAGTGAACCCCTTTATTGTATACCAAAACCAGTACGCTTATTACCAGGGCAATCCGGATATCAAACCTTCTTATTCCCACAATTTTGAATTGGGCTGGACATACGGCAATGAATGGATGGCATCTGCTGAATATGGTCATTTCACCGATGCTCCAGCCGAAGTGTATAAGAAAAGTGATGATGGAACAACGATGATCAGTACATACGAAAATATTGCCAGTGCCGACCAGGTAATGCTCAATCTCACCTATACCAAACGTTTATTTAAGGGCAAACTGACTACCAGTAATTCATTGGGCGGTTTGTATGCGAAATATAATGCGCCGGAAAGCACAGGATTGAGCAATGCGGCCACCAGTGCCTTTATCAGCAGCAGCAATATGCTGTCGTTGGGTACTGCCTGGAAAGCGGAATTATCTGCTTATTATTATTCGCCGATGCGTCTTGGAGCCTACGATATCAGGTCGCAGGTTTCAGCTTCTGCAGGTTTTTCACGCACTTTGTTCAACAAGAAAGCAACCCTTGGATTAAGTATCTCTGATATTTTCAACAGTGGTAAAATGCGTTATGGAGTGTCTTCTTATGGGGTGAAGGCATTTAATAAGAACATGCCGGAGACAAGGTTTGTCAAAATGACTTTTACTTACAGATTCGGCAATAAAAACGTAAAAGCTGCAAAGAACAGGAAAACAGGTATTGATGATGTAAAGAACAGGATGGGAAACTAAAAGCAACTCATTGATCATCCATTTCGGGGTAAGCTGCTCAGGTAATTTGACGGCGTTACCCCGAATTGCTTATGAAAATCCCTGGAGAAATTACTGTTCAGGCTGTATCCCACCATGCTTGCTACTTCATTGATCTTATATTCTCCTTCTGCCAGCAGTTCAGCAGCTTTTTTCAACCGGGAGATATTGATCAGTTCATTTGGTGTCAGGTCAGACAGCCCTTTGATCTTCCTGTAAAAACTTGTCCGGCTCATATTCATCATCCGTGAAAGCTTGTCTACGTCCAAGTCCATATCAGTGATATTGGCCTGGATGATCTGGTGCAATTCTTCGAGAAAGTTTTTATCCGCTTTTGAACTGGCGATGCCTTTGATATGCGTTAAAGGAGATTTGGCGAAATACTCCTTAATGATATTCCGGTTGGTGAGCAGGTTGTTGATCTGCGCTTGCAAATGCTCCAGTGAAAATGGCTTTTCTATGTAAGCATCTGCGCCTACTTCCAGGCCTTCTATCTTTGAATGCAGGGTGTTTTTAGCAGTGAGCAGGATGATGGGAATATGACTGTATTGCAGGTCGGTCTTCATTCTCCGGCAAAGCTCAATCCCATCCATTACCGGCATCATGATATCGCTGATCACCAGTTGGATATTTTCCTTTTCCAGCAATTGCAAAGCCTCTTCGCCATTGTGGGCTTTATAAATAGTAAAACTGTTTTGCAATTCCCGCTGGATGAACTGCAGTATTTCCTTGTTGTCTTCTACAATAAGCAAGGACATTTTGCCTGGGTCTGTTTGTTCGGGGGCCATTTCTTCCTGCACTGTACTTACCTCAAAGGTTTCATATTCCTGCAGGTTGATCTCGTTTTCCTGGTGTATAGGGATAGAGAGCAGGAAAACATTCAGTCCGTTTTCAGGACGTTTCAGGTCAAGCACGCCTTTATGCAATTCGGCCAGTGAGCGGGCCAGGGGCAGGCCAATACCTGTGCCGGCTTGCCTTGCTGTTTCTTTGAGACGGTAAAAAGGTTCGAATATTTTTTCTTTCAGTTCGTACGGGATCAGGTGCCCATCATTGCGGATCTCTATATGGAATACATTATCGTCGCTATTGAAAGGCAACAGCCGGACTACCACTGTTGTGTCTGCATATTTAATGGCATTATTAAAAAGATTGCCCAGTATTTTCCGGAAGGCTTCGGGATCAACAGAAGCATGCAATGGTACTCGGGGCACTTCCAGCCGCAAGGATATTTTCTTTTGCTCTGCTACCGGTTTAAAGGAAGCGAACAATTCTTTCAGCAGGTCGGTGATATCCGTGCGGATAAAATTCAGGCTGAATTTATTGGCCTCTGCCTTCCGGAAATCAAGCAACTGATCGGTAAGATCGATCAGGCGGTTGGTATTCTTTTTCATCATGGTTAAACTTTCAGCAAGTGATGGATTGTCTGTTTCGTTTTTCAGCAGTTTGTCAAGCGGAAGCCTGATAAGGGTTAGCGGGGTCCGGATCTCATGTGCAATATTGGTAAAGAATTCTATTTTGGCATTATAGATCTCCCTTTCTTTTTCGATTTCGAGAGTTTCTATTTTCCGCTTGTTCTTTTCCTTTAAGGCAATATGATAATACCGGAAGATGGTCCATAATATCGCAGCACTGGCAAGTGTATACAGGATGTATGCCCAGAGGCTGGCCCACCAGGGCGGTAATACCTGTATTTTCAACACCGCTTCTTTTTCATTCCAGATCTCCCCGCTGCCGCTTCCTTTTACGCGGAAAGTATAACTGCCGGGAGGCAATTTGGTATAAAATATTTTCCGGTTGCTTTTCAGGGATGTCCATTCTTTATCTAACCCCTCCATGATATAAGCGTATTCATTGATCTCCGGGGTGACATAGCTTAATGCTGCAATATCAAAGCTGAGGGTGGAACTATCATATGGCAAGACGATCTCGTTTGCATACATCACCGATTCCTTCAAAGGAGAACCGGTTTTGTTAGCGCTCATTTCATGATTGTTGACCTGCAGCCCCGTGATATATACCGGCGGAATGAACTCGTCCTTTTTTAAAGAACCAGGATTGAAACTGATCATGCCTTTCAGGGTGCCGAAGTAAAAACTGCCGTCTGTGCTTTTGTAACCAGAATTGTAGTTGAACTGCTCGCTTAGTAGACCATTTACCGTGGTATAAGTTTTGGTTGTGCCATTGGATGGATCAAGGCATAACAACCCCCTGGAAGTGGAGACCCATAATAAACCCTTACCGTCTTCCAGCACACGGAACACCTGCTTGTCACTAAGCCCATTCTTATTGAAGCGGGTTGTCTTGCCCGTACTACGGTCAAACTTGCAAAGCCCTGCTTCTGTACTGATCCAAAGATTTTTCCGGCTATCCTGGTAAAGATTGTTTACATAATTAGTAGGAAGGCTGTTGGGATCATTCAGGTCATAACGGAAATTGCCGCTTTTCCCTGTATGTGGGCTCCGGTAATATACTCCATTGCCATAACTGCCCACCCAGATAGTGCCATCCGCATCTTCATGGATGGTTTGGATCTGCATATTAAAAAATGGGTCCCGGGTAAAACTGTCATTCTCCCAGTTGTAACGGAACAATCCATTCCATGCCCCGATCAGTATTTCATTGGCTGATGTTTTATATAATGTAACAATGAAATTTCCCTGCAGGGAGCTGTTATTGGTTGCATAATGACGGACCACTTTTCCTGTAGGGATATCCATCACGTCCAATCCATGCTCGTAAGTGCCGATCCAAAGACGGTCCCCGTCTGCTACCAAACCATGGATGTTCTGGTAAGAAATACTGCCCGGAGTTTTCCCCGGCATGAATTGAGTAATGCGCCCTGTGCGCGGGTCCAGCTTGTTCAATCCTGCATCTTCTGTTCCGATCCAGATATGTCCATACTGGTCTTCACAGATCTCATGCACCAGGTTGCCGCTGATGCTGTTGTTGCTTTTATTCGGGAAATATTTCCTGAACTGGTTCAACTGCGATGAATAATAGTTAATGCCGCCAAAAAAACTTCCGATCCAGGTACCGCCTTCCCGGTCTTTGCAAAAAGAGTAGATCACATTGTCGGTGATCGAGAACGGATTGCTGTATTCCTTTTGGATATGCTGGCGATAACCGTTGCTGAGGTCCACAATATAGATACCCGTTTCAGTTCCTAACCAGTATTCGTGCTTCGACTGACGGATGATCTTATGTATTTGTATACTGCCGGCATTGGGATCGTCCTGGAAAATATTGGTGAGACTATTCGTCTTTGTATTAAAAAGCAAAGCCTGGTTCATCGTGCCGATCAGCAAAGTGCTGTCGCTGGCCGGATATATATCCTGGATAAAGGTCAATGGTTTTTTACCGTTCAATGCAGCCAGATCATAAGAAATGAAACCTCCTGTAGCGGGGTTATATTTTTTGATGGTGCCATAACTGGTGGCGATCCATAACTCACCTTGTGCAGAAATGGATAGGGCGATGGTCTGTGTGCTGTCGCTCGAAAAAGTTTTTAACCGGCCGGTGCGGGTATCGTATTGTGAAAGAGTGAAATTATTAATGATCCATATACTGCCAGAACTGTCGCGGCTGATATAACGGGTTTCACCGCCGGCCAGCTTTTTAAAAGCCGTGAAGCGTTCCGAAACGGGATCATATATATAGACCCCCTTATAAGTGCCGATCCACAATTGTTCCTTTTCATCTTCGTATAAACTCAGAATGGAATTGCTGCCCAGGCTTAAAGAATCTTCCGGATCGTTCCGGAAAATTTTGAAAGTGGTGCCGTCAAACCGGTTGAGCCCATTACGGGTGCCAAACCACATAAAGCCTTTCTTGTCCTGCAATATGCTGGTGATGGTATTGCTGGAAAGCCCGTTGCTGACCTGGTAATTCTTAAAATAGTAGGATTGAGCACCCACGGAAAAGGGGAGCAGGAAAATAAAGATTGATATAAGAAACCTGTTTCTCAATATGCATCGCAATGGCAGCCCTTCAAAAATAAAGGAAGGAGTTGAGAGAATCCAGCCTGTTTTCCCATATTGATACATTTTGAAAACAATTTGGAACGCTCAGATTGCCGCGTAAAGGAAATTAGTATTTGTTTCGTGGGTCATTTGCCGGTTTCCGGCATAAAATATAATGATAGTTCTTTATTCATTACCAAAACGATTGCATCTATGCCAAGCAGCATTACCAGTTATGTACGGTATCTTTCCGTTCTACTGCTTTTTCTTTTCCTGTTCATGATCTCGGTTGCGCAAAGCAGCCGCATGACCGGCAGGGTTATTTCCCAGGAGGATAATAAACCCCTGGCTGGCGTTTCCGTTCAATTGAAGGGGAAACAGACCGGTACCACCACTGATGAAGGAGGTCTGTTTTCGATTGCCGCCGCTCCGGGCGACACATTGATCATTTCATACGTGGGTTATGAAAGTGTTGAACTGGCTTTCAGTAATGCTGCGGATATTACTGTTCCGCTTCACGCTGCAGCTGCCGCCATGCAGGATGTGGTAGTGGTGGGTTATGGTACCCAAAGAAGAAAAGACCTAACAGGCTCTTTGAGCTCTGTAAATGGGAAAGACCTGAAATCACTGCCTGTTCCCAATGTAGGTGAAGCATTGCAGGGTAGGGCGGCCGGCGTTCAGATCGTTTCATCCGGTGCACCAGGCAGCAATGTCACCATCAGGGTGAGAGGTACGGGCACCATAAATAATAGCGATCCGCTGCTGGTGATCGACGGAGTGCCTGCAGATATTCCGCTGAATAACATCAGCCCTGATGATATCGCTTCCATTGAAGTACTGAAAGATGCATCCTCCGCTGCGATATACGGATCGAGAGGCGCCAATGGCGTAGTGTTGATCACTACCAAACGCGGGGCCAGTGGAAGGAACAGTCTTGAGTTCAAAAGTTTTGCCGGTGTGCAAAAAGCGACCGATATGGTGCCTATGCTCACTGCCAGGCAATTTGCTTCCCTCCATAACGAAATGATGATCAATAACGGGCAGGCTCAGAACCCTGCTTTCGCTGATCCTGCAACACTGGGAAATGGTACTGATTGGTTAGGTGCTTTATTCCGTTCTGCTCCGATGCAGAGCTATTCCCTGTCTTATTCAGGTGGGAATGCCAAAACAACTTATTATGTGTCCGGGAATGTATTTGACCAGGAAGGTATCGTGATCAATACAGGTTATCGCCGCTACACTGTTCAGTTCAATAGCGAGTCGCGTGTATTTGACTGGCTGAAATTCGGTAACAATCTTTCGCTTAACCATGATATCAAGAAAAGCGGCTCTTATGATATCCGCAATGCAATGTCGGCCCTGCCTACACAGCCGATCTATAACCCTGATGGCTCTTATGCAGGCCCAGTAGGGCAGCCATCCTGGGTAGGTGATGTGGCCAACCCCATTGGTAAGGCGACGATCAATAACAACACAACCAAAGGGTATAATATCCTTGGAAATATTTATGGCGAACTGACCCTTATGCGCGGCCTCAAATTCAAATCAACTGCAGGCATACAGGCTGCTTTCTGGGATTCGCGCAACTGGGCACCGAAATATAACTGGCAACCCATTCCACAACCGAATTCTTACCTGGCAGAAGCCTATAACAAATCGCTTACCTGGCTTTGGGATAATTATTTTACCTATGACACACGTTTCGGTGATCATAATCTTACTGTCCTGGCAGGAAGCAGTGCGCAAGCCAGCCGGTATGATGGCATGAATGGTTCCATCCAGCAATTTGCAAGTGATGTAACGCAGCAGTTGAGCAATGGTACCATCCTGCCTACAGTAGGTGGCGGTGCTAATGAATGGGCCCTGTTCTCCCTGATGGGCCGTGTGAACTATGGTTATAAGAATAAATATCTTTTAACAGCTACTGTCCGCCGCGATGGTTCTTCCCGGTTTGGTAAAGACAACCGCTATGGCACTTTCCCTTCTGCTTCTGCAGCATGGAGAATATCTGAAGAAGGTTTTTTTAAGAAAACAGATATGGTCAATGATCTGAAGCTGCGCGTGGGTTATGGTGTTACGGGTAACCAGAACATAGGTAACTATTCTTTCGCTTCCGTTCTGCAAACGGTTCAATATAATTTCAACGGCACAGCGGTAACGGCAATCGTTCCATTGATGATCCCCAACCCCGGCATCAGATGGGAAAGGGTAGAGCAGGCTAACTTCGGCCTGGATGCGACACTCTTTAATAACCGCGTGAATGTAACTCTCGACGGTTATATCAAGAACACCAATGATATGCTGGTGCCTATGTCGGTTCCCATTTCTACCGGTTATTCAGATATTGTGGTACCCAGTATCAATTTGGGCAAAGTGCAGAACAGGGGGATCGAACTGACCGTTTCCACACAAAATACCAAGGGGGCATTTGAATGGAATACCAGCTTTAATGTTGCTTACAATCAAAACCGGATCATCCGGCTGAATGATACTATTCCTATGTATACCGGAAGTATTGGTTTAAACCAAAACCTGTCTGTCCAGCACCCGGGAGGTTATCCCATCAACGAGTTTTATGGGTTTGTGACCAATGGTCTTTTCCAGACACAAAAAGAAGTGGATGATTATGCGGTGCAGGTGCCGGGTTCTGATCCTTTTAACCGTACCTCTCCCGGTGATATCCGTTTCAGGGACCTGAACAATGATGGAAAGATCGATGACAACGACCGCACATTCCTCGGCAACCCCAATCCTTCCTTTATTTTTGCGATGAACAATACTTTCGCCTGGAAAGGTTTTGATCTTGGTATTTTCCTGCAAGGTGTTGCAGGCAACAAGATCTATAATGCGAACCGCATTTACCAGGAAGGAATGGCAGTAGCCATGAATCAAACCACAGCCGTGCTTGATCGCTGGACAGGCCCTAACACCAGCAATGCCATGCCCCGTGCAGTGTTCAATGATCCTAATAAGAACACACGCGTTTCTGACCGGTTCATTGAAGACGGTTCTTACCTGCGTATCAAAAATGTGACACTGGGATATACGCTTCCTAAGCGCATTGCTGAAAAAGCAAAAATGAGTTCAGCAAGGATATATCTCTCTGCGCAGAACCTTGTCACGTTCACCAAATACACCGGCTTCGATCCTGAAGTTCCTGCTAATGGCATTGACCTGAATGTGTATCCTGTTACCAGGACACTAAGCGCCGGTATCAATATTAGTTTTTAATAGCTCAAATTGTTTCTGTATGAAAACAGTTAAAAATACGATTGTGATCATCACTGCACTGGTATTTTGCAGTTGCAGTAAATTCTTAGATAAAGCCCCGCTCGATTCTGTGAACACGTCCAATTTCTGGTTAACGGAATCGGATGCTATTGCCGGTATCAACGGCGCTTACCAGCCTTTGCAATGGCCCAAACTGTATAACCTGCGTATGTGGACGACTGATATCTGGGCCGGGAACAGTGTAGTAGGGGCCGGTGGCGGAACAGACGGCATCGAAACGCAGGATATTGCCAATTTTGTAACGGCTACCGATAATGCAGCAGCACTCGATATCTGGCGTGGACCTGCACCAGGTATCCTGCGTGCTAACCTTGTTTTGCAGAATGTTCCTTCCATGAATATCGATGGAGAATTGAAGAACAGGATACTGGGGGAAGCCCGTTTTTTAAGAGCTACCTATTATTTTATACTTGCCCGTTTATTCGGAGATGTGCCTTTGATCACTGTTCCGCAAATACCTTCAGACGATCTGCGTCCTACACGCACCAGCAAGTCGGAAGTGTATAACCTGATCATTGATGACCTCACACAAGCGATCTCATTACTTCCTCCACGCACCAGTTATTCCGGTACAGATATCGGCCGTGCTTCCAAAGGAGCTGCTGCAGGCATGCTGGCAAAAGTTTATCTCACCTTGGGGCAATACCAGAAAACGCTTGATCTGTGCGAGCAGGTGGCTTCATTGGGTTATACACTGAACGCAAACTATAGCGATAATTTCAGCCCCCTCACCAAAAACTCCAGCGAATCACTTTTTGAAGTGCAGTATATCGGTAAAACCAGCTATAGCTTTTGGGATAATGAAAACCAGTCGTCCTGGGTAAGCACTTTCACCGGTCCGCGCAACAGTGATTTTGTTGGTGGCGGATATGGATGGGATCAGCCGACACAGGAGTTTGTGAATGCCTATGAAGCCGGTGATACGCGTAAAGATCAAACAGTTCTTTATGCAGGCGGGCCAAATTTTGATGGCAAAACTTACCAGGCTTCTTACTCCATGACAGGTTATAACCTGCGGAAATTCCTGGTGCCAAAATCCATTTCTCCTGATTATGATACCAATCCTGCTGACTTTCCTGTATTGCGCTACTCAGATGTGTTGCTGATGCAGGCTGAAGCTTTGAATGAATTAGGTAAAACAGCAGAAGCACAATTGCCTTCCACCTCCATCAATGCAGGAGGACCTTTGAACAGGGTAAGAAGAAGGGCTGGTCTGCCGGATGTGCAGGGGCTGAACCAGGCTGCATTGCGCGAAAAAATATTGCACGAGCGAAGAATGGAGCTGGCTTTCGAAGGCCATTGGTGGTTCGACCTGGTAAGAGTGAACAATGGGCAATATGGATTGGATTTCCTGCACAGCATCGGTAAATCCAATGCTGCAACTAAACATTTACTACTGCCGATACCACAAAAAGAGATCGAAGCCAATCCTAACCTCGTACAAAACCCGGGTTACTGATCATAGCTTTTATATGAACCATCAAAAAACTTTTATGCTTGCATATAACCATACCACCCAAAAAATAAAACCGGTTTATCTGGCTGGTTTAACGCTTGCTTTTCTCCTCCTGTTCTTTTCCTGCAAGAAGGTCGATAAGATGGAATTGAATAAAGGTGATAATCCCCTTACACTTTCTGCTGACAAAAGCTCAGTAGTGCTGGAAGAAAAGAACCGCTCTGCTGATGCTGTTATACTTAACTGGACAAGCGGTTCCAATAAAGGAACAAATGCTTCTATATCGTATACATTGAAGATAGACAAGCAGGGTAATAATTTCAGCCAGGCCATTACAGAAGAAATGGGTAAAGCCGTGCTTACCAGGAAGTATTCTGTAAGTGATCTGAATAACCTGGTCACCAGCCATTGGGGCACAGCACCTGGTGCAGAAGTTACGCTCGAAGCAAAAGTGATCCTGTCCGTATCCAATGATCCCAAACTGGCCGACTCTTCCAATGTTTTTGTTTTTAAAGTAAAAACCTATCAACCGGTAAGTACTACATTATATTTGATCGGTGATGCTGCGCCGAATGGCTGGGATAATAACCAGGCTGCAGCTTTATCACCCAGTCTTAGCGAACCTGGAGTGTTTACCTGGCAGGGTCAATTGCGTGCAGGTGATTTCAAATTCATTACAACCCTCGGTCAGTTCCTGCCTTCCTATAACAAGGGAGTGGACGCAGATCATCTTGTTTTCCGCACATCAGACAGTGAGCCGGACGATAAATTTACCAATATCAGCCAGGGGATGTATAATATCACTGTAAACCTGCTGAACCTGACTATCTCAGTTACAGCAGCGAATACGCCCCCTTATACAAGATTATGGATGCTGGGTGATGCTGTACCTACAGGTTGGAATATTGATAACCCCTCTGAAATGCGGGTTGATTCTTCCAATATGTTCGTGTTCACCTATAACGGGATATTGACTGCCGGGGAATTCAAGATACCGGTGGCAACTGGCAATTTCAGCACAGATTATTATATGCCGCTGAGCAATCACCCGGCAATCACAGAAACATCTGTTCAGTTGGTGCCCAATGGCAGCCCGGATAATAAATGGCAGATCACCAATCCTGGTCCGTATAAGATCAAACTGGATCTGCAAAACCTGTCGATCCAGATAAAGCCATTCACACCATATACCAATATCTGGATGGTGGGGGATGCAACACCTGTTGGCTGGAATATTGATAACCCTCAACCTCTGACACCTGTGGCGGGTAATCCATATGAGTTTACGTACACTGGCCCAATGAGCGTTGGTGAGTTCAAATTTCCGCTGGCAACAGGCAACTGGGGTTGCGATTATTTTATGCCTGTGATCAATGGTTCCGGCCCGGGAAGCACCCAGATGAAGTTTGTGGCTTCCGGCAGTCCTGATTTTAAATGGAAAATTGCACAGGCCGGTAATTACAAGATCACCATTAATCAATTGTATGAAACTATTTCTATTGTGAAGCAATAGATCCTGATCAAACCCTAATGATAAATAAAGAACAGATGCGGATGAAGTATTTAAGCTGTGGCTTACTGGCTTTGCTGGTCATAACAGCCGGATGTAAGAGAGATGAACCGAAGAACGATCCCATCACTTATGGGGCCTCTTTTGCGTTGACTGTTTATACAGATAAAGCAATGTATGCGCCGGGTGAAAAGATCCAGTTCACCCTGAATAAGCCTCTTACAGGAAATATTAAAATACGGTACAGGCATTTGAATGAAACCATCAGCGAAATGCCGCTATCAGGTAATTCCTGGACCTGGACAGCGCCTGCAGCCGATTTTACCGGTTACCTTGTTGACTTGTACGAAGTAGTGGAGAACAAAGAAAAGATCCATGCCAGCGTTGCGGTGGATGTATCATCCGACTGGGTAAAATTCCCACGATATGGCTTCCTGACCAATTTCGGGCAACTCAGCAATGATGATATCAGTAAAGTGGTCAAAAATCTTTCCCGCCATCATATTAACGGCATTCAATATTACGACTGGCTGTATAAGCATCATAAGCCGCTGGCCGGCACAGCCGCTGCACCGCAGAACAGCTGGAAGGAAATCTCCAATAAAGATGTATACCTCTCTACCTTGAAAGGATATATCAAAGCAGCGCACGATAATAATATCCGCTCGATGTTTTATAACCTGGCTTTCGGTGCCCTCGATGATGCAGCAGCGGATGGCGTAGCAGAGGAATGGTATGCTTATAAAGATGCCAGCCATGGGCAAAAAGACAAACATGATCTGCCACAGCCTTTTTTCAAGAGCGATATTTTTGTGTTGGATGCAGGTAATACCAACTGGCAAAATTATCTCGCTGCTAAGAATGCCGATGTATATGGCGCACTGGATTTTGACGGCTATCATGTGGATGCTCTCGGTGATCGCGGAAGTCTTTACACGTTCACCGGTCAGCAGATCAACCAGGCGGCTACGTTCAAACCTTTTTTACAGGCAATGAAAAATGCAGCGCCAGCAAAGCGGCTGGTGATGAATGCAGTGAATCAGTACGGACAACAAGCCGGTATTGCCGCGTCGCCGGTTGATTTCTTGTATACCGAAGTATGGGGACCTAACGAAGAATTTGAAGACCTGGCGAATATCATTGCTAATAACGATTTTTATAGTGGCGGCACCAAAAAAACAGTACTGGCTGCTTACGTGAATTATGCGCATGCGGACAATCCCGGTTATTTCAATACCCCTGCCGTGTTGCTGGCTGATGCAGTTATATTTTCCTTTGGGGGTTCACATCTCGAGTTGGGTGAACATTTATTGGGCAAGGAGTATTTCCCCAACAATAACCTGCAAATGCCTGATGAACTGAAAGTATCCCTGCTGCGCTATTACGATTTCCTGGTGGCGTATGAAAACCTGTTGCGCGATGGCGGTAGTTTTAATACCCCTGCGCTGATTTGTACCAATGGCAAACTATCATTGAGCAACTGGCCTGCTGCAACAGGAAAAGTTGCCGTTAATGGTAAAGTGGTTGGAAACAGGCAGGTAATGCACCTCCTCAATTTTACCAATGCCAATTCACTGGAATGGCGGGATACACATGCTACTCAGCCTCAACCTGCGCTGATAGAGAATGCAGCTTTGGATTTTACTGCATCAGGCACGGTGAAAAAATTATGGCTGGCTTCACCTGATTTTAATAATGGTGTGGCTGCTGCTATATCGTTTACTCAAACCGGCAACAAAGTTTCATTTACGCTCCCTTTCCTGAAATACTGGGATATGTTGGTAGCGGAATATTGATCATACAATATAATTATGAAGAAGTTTTTTTTACTGTATATCGCCTGTTTCGTTGCATTGGCAGGGTATGCCCAATCGCCTGGCAATTGTGCTTCTTTTTCGGTAGAAGGAAATACCGTGGTCTTTAATTGTGACAAAGGCGCAAAGGTCTCCATAAAGTTTTGCTCAGGAAGTATGCTGAAAATATGGTATGCCCCTTCAGGTGAGTTCAAAAGAAATAATGAGTCGTTTGCTGTTGTAAAGGAAACGATTGAAGATGTGGGAAAGATACAGGTAGAAGACCGTCCTGAGTCTTATGAGATCTTCACTTCCCGCTTACGCGTACGTGTCGACAAAACGCCCTTCCGCCTGCAGATCTTTGATAAATACCAGAAATTATTGCAGGGCGATTACCAGGATAAAGGTTTGCTGAAAGACAGCAATAAACTGATTGCGTATAAGACCCTTCGCAGCGATGAGCAGTTCTTTGGTTTGGGAGAGAAATCGGGGCCTCTCAACCGGCGGGGGCATTCTTACACAATGTGGAACAGTGATAAACCCTGTTACTCTCCCAATGAAGACCCGCTCTACAAAAGCATTCCCTTCTTTTTAAGCAGCTATCGCTATGGCGTCTTCTTTGATAATACGTATAAAAGCGTCTTCCGTTTTGGAACGGCTTCAGAAGATTATTACAGCTTTGAAGCACCGGGCGGGGAATTGATCTATTACTTTATTCATGGCAGCGATTATAAACAGATCATTGAGCAATACATGCAACTGACCGGCAAACCCATTATGCCTCCGGAATGGGCACTGGGTTTTTCACAATCGAGAGGGATGTATACCAATGAGCCTCTGGCCCGCAGTATAGCTGCAGAATTCCGTAAACGCAGGATCCCCTGCGATATCATTTACCAGGATATCGGCTGGACTGAAGGCCTGCAGAATTTTGAATGGAATAAAGAAAGATATTCCAATCCCAAAGGGATGCTGCGTTACCTTGATTCATTGGGTTTTAAAATGATCGTGTCGCAAGACCCGGTGATCTCACAAAAAACGGCTGCTCAATGGAAGGAAGCTGATGCATTGGGATATTTTACCACAGATGTAAGAACAGGTAAGAGTTATGATATGCCCTGGCCCTGGGGTGGCAATTGCGGGGTGGTTGATTTTACCAAACCCGGTGTTGCCGATTGGTGGGGCAGTTACCAGCAAAAGCCGATCAATGATGGTGTAAGAGGATTCTGGACAGATATGGGCGAGCCTGCCTGGAGCAACGAGGATGCTACAGAAAGATTATTCATGAAGCATCATGCAGGCATGCATGATGAGATACATAACGTGTATGGACTGACCTGGGATAAAGTGGTAAAAGAACAGTTCGAAAAACGCAATCCCGGCAAACGTATTTTCCAGATGACAAGAGCTGCTTATGCAGGTTTGCAGCGTTACACGTTTGGCTGGTCGGGCGACAGTGGCAATGGTGATGATGTACTGGATGGATGGAACAGGCTTGCCAATCAAATACCGGTTGGTTTGTCGGCCGGTATGGGCGGCATCCCTTTTTGGGCAACTGATATTTCCGGTTATTGCGGTGATATAAAGGATTATCCTGCTATGGCGGAATTATATACGCGATGGCTGCAATTCGGTGTATTCAATCCATTGAGCCGCGCGCATCATGAAGGAGATAACGCTGCTGAACCATGGTTGTTTGGGACAGAAGCGGAAAAGAATTGCCGTGCAGCCATTGAATTGAAATACCAGTTATTCCCTTATATCTACACTTATGCAAGGGAAGCGCATGATAAAGGCCTGCCGCTTATGCGGGCGCTCTTGCTGGAGTATCCCAACGATCCGCAAACTTTTTCTGTAGACGATCAGTTCTTTTTCGGTAAAGAACTGCTGGTGGCGCCTGTGGTTAAAAAAGGCGCTCAAAACCGGAAAGTATATTTACCGGAAGGGGAGTGGATCGATTTTAATGATGGTAAAACAACTTATGAAGGTGAACAAACCATTAGCTATAAGACACCGTTGAGCAGGATACCCATCTTTGTAAAAAGAGGTTCCATTATACCCATGATGCCGGTAATGCAGTATGTGCATGAACGCAGGGATTATCCATTGACGTTGCAAATATATCCAGCTACCGAAGGTCAGCAAACCTCTTTCACGTTGTATGAAGACGATGGGGAAACCAATAATTACCTGGAGAATGTTTCCAGTTCGGTTAAGTTCAGTCTTCAAACCCTGGAGAATAAATATGTATTCAATGCAGAAGCCCGGAAAAATAACGGATACACAGCTCCGGGCAAAAGGGATTATGTCCTGAAAATATATCTCTCTTCAAAACCAGGCAAAATATCCATTGCCGGAAAACTGGTTTCGCCGCAATCTTTTACTGTGTTCAATTCCACTGCCGGCAAAGTGTTGCAGAAAACAGGCTGGGCATGGGATGAAAAGAATGGTATCTGTTATGTGAGATTGCCGGAAGACGGTAAAGAAAAGCAGGTAGAGATCTCCAGGTAAACTACATTAAAACCGCAGCAGCATTTAATCTGTAATTATGCTAAATTCCCTCTTGAACTCATATAAGAAAGGAGTTGTTGTTTTAATAATGACAGCTTTCATAGTAAATAATGCCGAAGCCCAGGGGCCGGTATGGCAATCGGATGCTTATTCGTTCTACCCGGACAGGATCGTGCAGAAAAAGTACAGCGCAAAAGCTTTGTCATCGCAGGAGATCGTTTCAGATTACAGCAGTCCTGCCAATGAGTTCAAATCGCCTGCTATTTCTTTCAAGTTCAGCATTAACGGGAAAGACAATGAAATGACCAGCGGTACTGATCATCATTTCAATTGCGAAACAAATTCTCCGTATTCCGAAACGCCTCTGATCGTATTCGGAAAACCTTTGAAGGAAAAGAATCCCCAGCCTGCGGGCTATTTAAAACCCGGAGCCCGGTTGAAGATAAGACTGGATATGCGCGGCGTTATGAATGAATTCAAAACAAAAGGGTTTTACACCTGCTTTGATGGCAGCCGCATTTATAAAGAAGATTTTAAAGGAGTGTATGTGGCGGGCAGTTCAGCTCCGCTTATCTGGGACTTTGATAACCTCGTGAATCATCCTGAACTGAAATTGCAGGATGATGATGGTGATGGGATCTATGAGACCACGCTTGCGATGAATATAAAAGAAGAAGAGAAAAGAACGCTTTCACATTGGAAACTTGAAAAAGACTTGTCTGCATTTCCCCGTTATCAATCATCTTATCTGTTGCCCGATGCGCTTTACAATATGGCATTGGAAGAAATGATAAAAGCCGTGGAACCCGACAGTACTTTCCGTACAGGCAAAGAATGGGCAGGCGTTTGGACAAGGGATGTCAGCTACAGTATCATTCTTTCCATGGCTCATTTGCAGCCGGAAGTAGCCCGCTACAGCCTGATGCGAAAAGTGAATAAGAAGAAAAAAATCATACAGGATACAGGCACAGGCGGTGCATGGCCCATAAGTACCGATCGTATGATCTGGGCAGTAGCTGCATGGGAATTGTATAAAGCGACCGGAGATAACGATTGGTTGAAGGAGGCATACACCATCATTAAGAATTCCATTGAAGACGATCTGCAGAATATTTATGATAAAGAAACGGGGTTGGTAAAAGGAGAGTCCTCTTTTCTTGACTGGAGAGAGCAAACCTATCCCAAATGGATGCAGCCGGCTGATATTTTTGAATCAGAAAACCTTGGTACCAATGCAGTACACTACCAGGCGAATACAGTGGCTTCAAGGATGGCGGCACTGCTCAATGATCAGCAGGCCGCGGATAAATATAAAACGATTGCCGGCCGGATAAAAAAAGCCATTAATGAAAAATTATGGTTGCCTTCCCAAAAAAATTATGCCCAGTATTTGTATGGACGAAAGAATAAACTTGTTTCGCCCCGCGCCGAAGCATTGGGTGAAGCACTTTGTGTGGTATTCGGTATAGCAGATGAGGAAAAGCGGCAACAGTTGGTGGCGCATGCTCCTGTAACTCCTTATGGCATTTCCTGTATCTATCCGCAGATACCTAATATTCCGCCTTATCATAATAATGCAGTCTGGCCCTTTGTGCAGGCATATTGGTTATGGGCCGGGGCTATGGCCGGCAATGAGGAGTCCGTGATGGAAAGCATTGCGGCTATTTACCGGCCTGCAGCTTTATTTGCAACCAATAAAGAAAATTTTGTAGCGGAAAATGGTGATTACTCGGGCACGCAGATCAATTCAAGCAATATGCTCTGGAGCCTTTCCGGTAATATCAGCATTGTTCACCGTATATTGTTTGGGATCCAGTTTGAAGAAGACAAGCTGGTGTTCCGTCCATTTGTGCCACAAGCGCTTAAAGGAATCCGCCGCCTGGAGAATTTTCATTACAGGAAAGCTGTATTGAATATTACGATCGAGGGATATGGGAATCAGATAAGTTCTTTTATGATCGATGGTAAACCTGTTGCTGCGCATGAATTTTCTTCAAGCATGGAAGGGTTGCACCAGGTCAGCATTGTAATGGCTAATAAGAGCTCTGCATCAAGCTCCGTTAACCGCCAGCCGGTTATGTTCTCACCTGCAGCGCCGAAACTTATGCGGAAAGAGACAGTGCTGTTCTGGCCGCCTGTGGCAGGTGCTGTAAAATACAGGATGTTTATGAATGGCCGGTTGGTACAGGAATCAGCGGCTACTGAGTTTAAAGCAAAGGATAAAGAATATGGAGAATACCAGGTGATTGCTGTGGATAAAAATGGAATTACTTCTTTTGCGAGCGAGCCATTGGAACTGATCCCTTCATCAGCTATAAGCCTGTATGAAATGGAGAGCTTTGCTGCTCCGGCTGCATATTCTTATAAAGGATTTTCCGGTAAGGGGTTTGTGGAAACAGGAGTGAGAGTGAACACGGTTATCCAAATCCCTGTATTGATAAAAGAAGAGGGGGATTATGCAATAGATATCCGTTATGCCAACGGTAATGGACCGGTGAATACAGAAAATAAATGTGCAGTCCGTAACCTGCGTGTAGACGATGGGCCGAAATCGGCTTTTGTTTTCCCGCAACGGGGAAAAGGAGAGTGGAGCAACTGGGGTTGGAGCAATGCTGTGCAGGTTCACTTAACAAAAGGAGAGCATGTTCTTACTATTGAATACCTGCCTGCCAATGAAAATATGAATGAAGAGGTGAACCAGGCTATGCTCGATCAATTGCGGATAATAAAAAAATAATCATCAGGGCAGAAGAAAGAAATTCCATCACAACCAGGCCGGGCGTATGCCCGGCTTTTTTGGTGGCTGCTCATTAATTAGTGAGTGCGGCTCGCAGATCAGCATTATCGGCCATTAATATTATTAATACCCATCGCATCCATAAATGGAATAATATTGAGGAAAATTGATAATCCGATATGTTCAGGTATTTAATGGTACTCTCCGGCCTCGCTTCTTCTTTCTTTTTATTTGATCTTTTTTCGGAAGAAAAGTCCGGCCTAATCGCAACAAATCTTCAGTTGACCGATTCTGCAAGAGCAGAACGCAACTACGCCAGTTTCTGTGCAAGCTGCCATGGTGAAAAAATGGATGCTTTTGTAGACCGCCGCTGGAGGCATGGGCAAGCCGGCCCTGATCTGTTCAAAGCCATCAAACAGGGCTATCCTGATGAAGGAATGCCCTCATTTGATACAGCATTTACCGACAAGGAGATCAATGAGCTGGTAGAATACATACAAAAAGGGATTGTGAATGTGGAGAGATACCAGTTTAATGCAAAGCCGGCCACCAATTATTTTTCTTCTGCCGGAATGAATATCCGGCTCGATACCATTGCCCGCCTCAATAATGATATTGCCTGGGGCATGGCATTTTTACCCAATCATGAAATGCTGATCACTGGGAGATCGGGGAAATTATATAAACGCCTGCCGGATGGCTCACTGCAAACAGTGCAGGGTGCGCCGCAGGTGCTGGCAGAAGGGCAGGGAGGATTGATGGATGTGGTACTTCACCCGGCTTTCAACGAAAATAAATGGGTGTACCTGTCTTATTCTGCATATAAAAGAACAGATTCTGGTCTTTATTCCACTACTGCCATCATGCGTGCAAAATTGGAAGGGGATAAACTGGTAGAGCGGCAGGATATCTTTGAGGCATTACCTTATTCACGCACGCGTCATCACTATGGTTCAAGAATGGTGTTTGATAAAGAAGGACACCTGTATTTTTCTGTAGGAGAAAGAGGTAATGAAAAAGCGAACCCGCAAAACCTGGCGAATGACCTGGGAAAAATACACCGCATCAAAGATGATGGAAGTATTCCTGCCGGCAATCCTTTTGCAGGCCAGGAGAATGCAAGAGCTTCTATTTATTCTTATGGGCATCGCAATCCGCAGGGCATGGTGTTGGACCCGGCAACAGGATTGTTATGGACAAACGAACATGGCCCCAGGGGAGGGGATGAGATCAACCTGATAAAAAAAGGGGCCAATTATGGCTGGCCGGTTGCCACTTATGGCATCAACTATAATGGTACGGTTATTTCTCCCCGGTCAGTAATGCAGGGAATTGAGCCGCCGGTAGTGTACTGGATCCCATCCATTGCACCAAGCGGTATGGCCATTGTAACGGGCAACCGTTATCCGGCCTGGAAAGGGGGGATACTGACAGGTTCACTCCGGTTTAAATACCTGAATCTTTCCGTTATCAGAAACGGGAAACCGGTAAAAGAAGAAATGCTGTTGAAAAATGTCGGCCGTATGCGTGATGTAAGGATGGGGCCTGATGGATACATTTATATTTCGGTGGAAAATCCCGGTTATATCTTTCGCCTGGTGCCGGTTGAAAAAAAGGATTGATCTGGCATTATTTTCCCGGCTGATCATTATTATAGCCAGTTAGAGGAAAGAAAAGCGTCAAATGAGTGAATAAAAAACGATTGAACGATTATGAACGTGTTTATTAGCCGGGTAATTCCCGGTATTGCGTTGGAGTTATTACAGGATGCTGGATTCCGGGTCACACAATTCACTGAAAGAAGGAATATGACCCGGCAGGAACTGATCCAGGCCTGCAAGCATAATAATGCACTGTTGAGTGTAGGACACGAACACCTCGATAAAGAATTTCTGGAAGCCAGCTCACACCTGAAAGTGATCGCCCTGTTTTCTGTTGGTTTTGATAAAGTGGATGTGGCAACTGCCACCCGTTTAGGCATTCCGATAGGAAATACGCCGGGGGTATTGAGCGCTGCCACCGCAGATACTGCCTTTTTGCTGATGTTGGCCGTATCACGGAAAGCATTTCACCTGCATAAGAAAATATTGAGGGGACAATGGAATTATTATGATCCTGTAGCCAATCTTGGTATCGAATTGGCTGGTAAAACAATCGGTATACTGGGTTTGGGAAAGATCGGTTATGAAATGGCAAAACGATGCAGGGGAGCTTATGATATGAAGGTTATTTATCACAACCGCAAACCCAATCCAACGGCAGAAGAGGAATTGAATGCCACGTATGTTTCATTTGAAGAATTGCTTTTGCAAAGCGATGTGATTTCCGTGCATACGGCGCTTACTTCCGACACAAAAGGATTATTCAACAGCAATGCATTTGATAAGATGAGACCCAACGCGATTTTTATCAATACAGCCAGAGGCGGTATTCATGATGAAGAAGCATTGCGTGAGGCATTGGAATCGGGTAAAATATGGGGTGCAGGATTGGATGTGACCAATCCTGAGCCAATGGCAGCAGATAATCCTTTATTGCAAATGCCCAATACGGCCATTCTTCCGCATATTGGTTCTGCTACAGTGGAATCACGCGAGGCGATGGCAAGGCTGGCTGCAGAGAATATTATTGCAGGTTTGCAAGGCAAGCCATTGCCTTACCCGGTGAACCCCGAAGTGGTCGCGAAAAACGAATGATTGAACAGTGAATTGTGCTAACTTGTAATAAAATTACAGAAAATGAAAACAAGCATTGGCATCACAGAAAAGAATAGAAAGGCTGTGGCAACCCAGCTATCTAAATTACTTGCAGATGAGTTCCTGCTGTATACCAAAACAAGGAATGCGCATTGGAATGTGGAAGGCCCCGATTTTCATGCAATGCATCTTTTTTTCGAGAGTCAGTATGAGCAGCTAGATGATATTATGGACAGTGTGGCGGAAAGGATCCGTTCCATTGGCCACTATGCACCGGCTACTTTGAAAAGTTTTCTTGAGCTGACCCATCTCAGTGAACTGGGTGAAAGGGATAATACAAGCAAGGATTTTATCAAGGAGTTGTTGAATGACCATGAAAGCATTATCGAATTTATCCGTACTAATGTCAATCCTTTTGCTGATGAATATGGCGATGCAGGCACCAGCGATTTTATTACCGGCCTGATGGAAGAACACGAGAAGATGGCCTGGATGCTGAGGTCGCATTTTAAATAAAGGAAATCTTCAAAATAAGTAGACTGAACAAGAAATAAGAGACCTTGTACTTTCTTTCATAGGTAATAAAAAAGGGCTGGATAGACATCCTGCCCCGTTTTAAATCCAATTTCCTATGAAAAACCAGTGCAAGGATACGACAGTGTGGGTTGCTGTACAATACCACTTAGTGAGTAGTCGAAAAACTGAGTAAACGGAGAAAATTCACGTAAATCTGGTTGAAATACTCATGGATAATCTGAGAGAATACTCCAATTTTACGGAAATGAATTCTCATGGTAGACTCATTTATCCTTGAGCTGGTCTATAATAACGAGCCAAAGCAATTTGAAGCGGAATTTCATAAAATGAGCCGCTTCACCCATCGCATGGTAGTGAACATTAATGGCTCGCAGGTTTATTTTGAACCTGACGAGGAAAGAAACTACCGCGCTGTACTGTCAGAGAACTCGCCCTCAGTTCCTGATGCCGGGCTTGTAAAAGCTGTAGCGGATAAATTGCATGAACTGTTTCAATTCTAGTAACTTCTGGCTGCCGACTAAAGACTTTCGGCTAAAAAAAGAATCCCACCTTTTCAGGCAGGACTCTCTTTGGTGGAGGATAGGGCTTAACGGTTAATGGGAAATCCCATTGACCAGGGGCTATTATAGTGAATCAGCAAAATCTTGGGTGTAATAATTATCAGTGGAAATGCGAAGTTTCCGGGATGAATAGCTGCCAGGCGAGGAATGTAAAGAATGGTATCTCATAGCAGGACTGGGTTAGTTCATAAAGTATTGGTACAGCAAAAGAACGATAAATTGCCAATAAGCGTATTCAATAAGGATTATCCTCTGGGAGACCGTTACTGAGTATTTTAGTAGAAGATTGGTCTGTAATGCTTGACAGGTAAGGATTACAGCAGATTGGAGTGATGAAAGAGCTGGAGTAGTCCCCCTGTTTTTTTGATAAATGTCAATGGATATCTACTCGGCCAGCCGGCTTCTGACCCTGCTCAGGGTCTCAATGGTCATATTGAGATAGGAAGCGATATATTTCAGGGAAATGCGGTTGACCAGGCCCGGCCTGGTTTTGATAAAATGCTGATATTTTTTTTCTGCTGATGGTATACGGCAGATATAGGCCCTTTCCTCGGCACCACGGTAATTATCTTCCAGGATCTTTCTGCCCACTATATTCGATTCGGGAAAATTTTCATACAGGTATTCTACCAGGCTATATGGCATGGCGATCAGGGATGAGTTCTCGATAGCCTGCAGGTATTCCGGAGAAGGATGGCTGCTTAACCCGAGATTCCGGATGGATGCTACTATTTCATTTTCTTCATTGATCCAGGTGGTGATCTCCTTTCCTTCTTCTTTGATGAATGCCCTGATCACTCCTTTCACGATCAGGTAAAGATGGGGCTCAGTATGATGGTCCGGCTTGATCAGGTATTTACCTCTTGCTACCTGTACAGGATAGGTCTGCTCATCAATACAGGCAATTGCCTCCCGGGAAACCGGGTGTATCGAATTGAACATAACGGATAAAGGTGAATGCCCATGCGGCGTTTTCCAAACATGCTTCTTTGGGCCTGCTACTTTTTTGGCCATAACTCCAATGCGTTGATAACTCTCTCAAAAAGGGCTCATGCCCCGTCAGAGGCAAAATTAAGTATATGCATTAATTCTAACGAATATAAAAGGAGGATTTATAAACAATTATCTTCGGGTGTAAACACCTTATTTCCTCCGGAGTTTTACTGCTATGGTACCGGAAGCCTGGGTGATCTTTAGCCGTACGGTGTGATAATCGCTATTCTGACTGGTCAGTACCAAAGGCAAAGGCTTCCATGTTTTGATCCTGAACTCACCCTTTGCATCTGTAAGTGCTTCTTCTTCCCCCTCAGTTACAAAAAGATAAATGCCGGGAATAGGTTTGCCGGTTTCAGCGTTGACAACAATTCCTTTTATTTCAACAGGATTCCTGGTACGGGTTTCCTGCGCAGGAGAGAAAGCCAGCAAGGAAAATAAAAAAGCGGCGAGTGTTGACTTGAGTAGAAGCATTGGTTTGTTTTTAACGGTATAAGTACAATCAATAACAATCATTGGTTTATTCTGACAATAGCATTTTTTTTGGAAAGAACATTTTTATTCGTTTCCTTTGTCTACAAATTTAGTGGACTAAATTAAACTCTGCAAATGATCCACTACAAAGTTCAACAATGCTGAACATGATCTATAGTGGCTGTTGATCTTTTAACGTTTTAAATGAACGGTTACGCAAACGTTTGCCATAAGACAGATCAATTGATTAAGGCTTGAATTTGAGCCATGACTTCACTTTGCATGTTTGAGGTCAGTACCGGCATTCAATTTTTAAACCTCTAAATACTTAAACCTTTTATACTGGGCCAGTTCTTAAAACCGGTGTTTTAAAGATGAAAAAGATAATTTCTGCTATTGCAACACTCTTTGCGCTCGTGCCTGCTCTTACACTCAATGCCGGGTCGGGGTTTACACCATTTGGCAAATGGAGAGGCGTTTTCCTGATCCGTGAAGGAGTAGAAGTCCCTTTCAATTTTGAGATTCAGGGAAAATCGATCAAAGATGCTAAAGTGTATTTTCTGAATGCTGCAGAGAAGTTTGATGGCGGGCGACTTACCAGCAGGAATGACTCCTTGTTTATCTCGCTTGACCAGTTTGATAATGAACTTGCTTTCAGAATTGAAAACAATGCACTCGAAGGTGTATTGCATAAGCAGGATGGAAGCGGTTCGCCCATTCGCGTAAGAGCAGAGCAGGGTAAAGCTTACCGCTTCAGTGAAGGAACCCAACAACCTGCAGGAGATATCTCCGGCACTTACGATATTGTTTTTGGTAAGTCTGACAGCACGATAGGCTTATTCACGCAAGAAGGAAATAAACTGACAGCCACTTTTCTTCGTGTTACCGGCGATTCAAGATACCTGGAAGGTATTGTTGACGGCAACCAGTTTTATCTTTCTTCTTTCATCGGTTCAAGCCCTTCTTATTATAAAGGGAGTTTTAATACTGATGGAACTATTTCCGGTGAACTGATAGGCGTGCGCGGCTCACTGCCTTTCGCCGGAAAACATAATGAAGATGCCACTCTGCCTGATCTTTATTCATTGACCTATCTGAAAAAAGGATACACCAGGTTTGATTTTTCTTTTCCCGACCTGAATGAAAAACAGGTTTCCCTTACTGATGCCAAATACAAAGGAAAAGTAGTGATCGTTGCCATCAGTGGCACCTGGTGCCCCAATTGCATGGATGAAGCTGCTTTTCTTTCTCCCTGGTATAAGCAGAATAATAAACGTGGCGTGGAAGTGATCACCATTTATTATGAAAGAAAAAATGATACTGCTTTTGCACGCAAAACGATCGGACGCTTCGGCCAGAAGTTTGATATAAAGTATGATCAGGTTTTCGGTGGCCTGGCTGATAAGCAGTATGTAGCCAATTCATTGCCTTCATTGAATGCCTTCCTGTCTTTCCCCACTACTTTATTCATTAACAAAAAAGGTGAAGTAGCTAAAATACATACTGGTTATACAGGCCCTGCCACCGGCAAATATTTTACCGGTTTTATAAAGGAATTCAATGAAGAAGTGGACAGGCTTTTGAATGAATAAGGAATATGTTTTTCTGTTTATATATGTAACTTTTCTTTTAATCCTTATATCTTCTTTAACGGTCTTATAACTGATCCGGAATTAATTTTGCAACTCTTATAATTCTACGCCGCCGGTTAATTTCTGGTGGTGCCAGCCAAACTATTATACTGCTCCCCTTTGTTTTTTAACCTCAAAAAGGAGTTGTATCATGAAACCATTCTTCTCTGTTTTCCGTTCAAGGATCCTTTCCATTTCATTTGTGCTTGCAGGTAGTGCAGTGATGCTGTCATGTTCCAAATTTAATGATGATAATAATCAAAACGTTCCGGTAGCCGGCCTGATGGCTTTTAACCTGGCTCCTGATCAATCATCGCTTATCCTTACTTTGAATGGAAGCAACCTTACCAATTTCCCCTTGGCTTATACCAATTATACAGGCGGCTACCTCTCCGTTTATCCAGGCAACCGTACATTGGATGCCTATAGTTCTACTTCTTCTTCAGAACCAATCGCAACAGCTTCAGCGAATCTTGAGCCGAAGAAATATTATTCCAGTTTTACGATTGGGGCCAACAACAATTACCGCAATGTGATCGTGCACGACAACTTTGATACGCTAACGGCGACAGGGCAGTCTTATATCCGTTATATCAATGCTATTCCCGATTCTTCCAGGCCTACTGTTACTATTACAGCAGGCGGAATGAACGTAGTGAGCCAGCAACCTGCTTTTGGCTTTGTTGCTGATTTTGTTGCAATCGCTCCGGGGCAGGTGAGTATTGATATTACCAATGGAGGTACGATTGATGCAGACCGCACTATCACTGTTGAACAAAATAAACTTTATACTGTGTTGCTGACAGGTTTGCCGGGCACTACTCCTGCTGCTGAAATGATCAAATTCATTCAGAATGGAGCGCTTACCGAACAACTATCGAAACAAAGCAGTACCCGTTCTGCTATAAGGAGTAACTAATCAGTTCTCCTTTTTCTTTTTCAGCAGGTTGTTCAGTGTGCTCTTGATCTTATCGCCGGCTTTGGTTTTTGTGCTATCCAGCGTGTTGGTGTTCTGAGTTGTGTCTTTATTGCCGAGTATTTTGTTCTTTAATTCATCTTTCAGATCGCTGACCACCTGGTTCTTCACTGCTGTTGCAGAATCCTTGAGCGTTTGTTTGGCACTGTCAATCTTTTGCTGTGCAAAATCCTGTGCCTGCTGTTTGAGATCTGCTACTGCATCGCCGGCCACCTCTTTCAGATCGGTCTTAATGGTCGGGTTGTTGATATTGCCGCCCATTTTGATGTTCAGGTCGATCATGTCACTCACTTTGACCGCAACCCCTTTATTGCTAGCCTGTGTTACCAATCCATTGATCAGGTTATTTCCCTGTGCGCCCAGGTATTTGCGCGGCACTTTCATGGCTACAATATAGTCGATCGACTGGTCGAAGGAATGTGTGCCTCCGATCTGCATTTCAATATCTTTTACTTTAACAGTAAAGGGCTTTACCAGCACTTTGCCATTGGCAAACTCGATGGAGTTTTTGATGTCTTTCAGCGTGATGGATTGCAGTTCCTGTATCTGCAAGGTGCTGGCAATCTTTTCCAGTGGTGCAAATTTCTTTAATACGCCTTCCAGCAGCAACAATGTACCCTTTCCTGTAAGACTGCTTAATTCAGGCATCATGTTGCCGTTGAGATTTCCTGTTACGGTTAATTGTGAATTCAGCTTGCCCGCAAGAAATTGTGCAACAGGCATTAATTGTTTTACAGTATTGAAAGAAAGAAACGCTTTTTGAATATCAATATCCTTGATATCATAGCTGAGTGATACGGCCGGGTCTTTTTTATTCAATTTAGTTGAATAGGAACCGTTGAAATTCATTGTCCCTTCCAGGGCATTCGCCTGTACATCTTGCAGCTTTACCGTTTCATCATTCAGTACCAGGGTTCCATTGATATTATTGTAGTTTACTTTATCATAAGTGACCTGTCCTGCTTTTGCATTCAATGTAAGGTTGAGCCCTGCAGGCACGAGGAAAGGAGCAGAGCTTGTTGAGGCAGTGCTGCCGGCATTCGTAGCTGGGGCAGAAGCGGTATCCGTACCCATCCAGTCGTTGAGATTCATTTTGTCCACATTCACATTCACTGTACCCTGCAATGGTTCATTTTTCAGGGCATAACCGATCAGGTTATTCAACACGCCGTTGGCGGTAAAATTGGAGTTCAGGTAATTTCCTGCAAGGTTGTTCAACGCAACAGTTTTGGGATTAAATGTCAACTGTGTAGAGTTGATACCAACACCTCCGGGGTAATCTTTGGATACGTATTTAAACTTGTTAAGGTTGGTAGTGCCGGATAAGCTGATCTTATCATATTCTCCTTTGTCGATAGCGGTCTTATTTCCTGCAAAGCTCAATGCGGCATCGAGCAGGCCTGTAACGGAAGTGCCTTGCTCCAATTGAACGAACTGCTTCACATTGTCAAGATTGAAACTCCCTTTAGCTGTGCCATTGAAATCGATAGAAGACATCGGCCTTTTTAATTGCAGGGTAAAATCAACGGGATCTTTACCTACTTCAATATGCCCTGCTGGGATCACTACTTCTGTATTATCTGCTATGCCGCCGCTGTTAGCGATCTGCACTTTGATATTGCCGTTCTGTATCGGTTGCGGAAATGCACTGGAAGAATAGAACAGCTTTTGTATATCGAGAAAGCCGCCTGCTGAGAAATCTCCCTGTTGTGTTTGGAGGGCCGACATATTTCCTTTGGCAAAAATATCTGCCCCTACAATGCCTGCGAGTTTGGTATTGCCTTCCAGTTTTACAAATTGGGTTACCTGCGAAAGGTCCAGTTTGCCTTTTGCAGCTGCATCTATGTATTGCACAGTTTGCGGGTTTTTAAAAATAAACCGGAAATCGAACGGCTCATTGTCCATTTCGAGATGCCCTTTGGAAAGATTGACGACCGTGTTATCGAGTTGTCCGTCCTTATTACTGGCCTGCAGGGAAAGCTGGATGTTCTTTACAGGCTTGGGAAGATCGGGGTATTGAAAAAAACCATCTTTTACTTCCAGGTTCACATCATAGGCCGGAAGCTGGGCAGCACTGTAAGTGCCTTTTACAAAACCGTTAAAAGCAGCGCTGCCGCTGGTCTTGATCTTATCAAAATCGTTTTTATAAACTGCAGGCACCAGGGAAAGGATATCCTTGAAATCATTGGAAGGCGATTTGAAATTGATATCCATATTATAGGTGCTGTCATTCACCAGTTGAAAGAACCCGTCAGCAGAAAGCTTCAGGTTGTTCAGGTTAATGTCTTCTGTTTTAAAGCTGTATTTGTTGGCTTTATTATCAACCGCGATGTCTGCGTCCACATCCGTTTTCGTTTTGACGAGATAGGGGATGCCGGCATAATTGAAGTTGACCGCATCTGCTTTGGTTTGTGTGGATAGGGTGAAGAGATCCTGTGTAAAGTCGCCGCTGCCTTCATGATCAAGGCCGCTGATCTCTGCGCTCATATCAGCTGTCTTATCTTCATAATAGATATATCCGTTGTGGATGGCATATTTGCTCAGGCTCATTTTAAATGCAGAAGCCGATGTATCGGCAGAAGCAGAAGTATCAGCCGACGGTTTCGTGATATCCCAATTAGCTTTTCCGTCTTTATTCATCAGAGCATGTATGCGGGGTGATTCCAGGTAGATACCAGACACCTTGATGTCTTTACCTTTGATTACGCTGATCAGGTTGGCCGATACATCAATATTGGCAGCAGATACCAGGGTGTCGCCGGCAAATTCATTGGTACCGGTTACGGAGAGTTCATCAAGACTGATAGATACTTTCGGGAAATGACGGAACAGAGAAAGGCTTACGTCTTTGAATTCCACCGTAGCGGTCAGGCTTTTATTGATCTCTTTTTTAACAAGTGAAGTGATCTGCTTTTTGAAAGCGATTGGAATAATAAAAGCAGCAGCGATCAGTACGAGTAAAACAATTCCCGTGATCTTTAAAGTCTTTTTGATAGCTTTTTTCATAGTTACTGGCTTGGTTAACTGGCCTGAAAGATAAAAAAAACAATCGTTATCGTCTAAGTATCAGTGTCTGAAGGGAGTAAAATTTAGTAAAAACCCGTTTGGGTGGTGGTCGTTGTCCGTTGGTCATCGGTCATCGGTCAACGGCCAACGGTCAACGAACAGCAGTCAACGACCAACACCCGTCAACGTTCATCAGCCAGCAAATAACAAGCTTTTCCTAATTTCGCCGCATGACCCCTGAAAGAAAGGCCCGGCTTGAAGCCGTTTTATCCCATCGTCAGCCGGATATTACGATCGTACTGGAAAACGTATTCGACCCTCACAATATTTCCGCTGTTATGCGCACCTGTGATGCTGTGGGCGTACAGGATATTTATATTCTCAATACTCGTATTCCCCGTCACAAAAAATGGGGGAGCCGAAGTTCTTCCAGTGCGGCCAAATGGCTGACCATTCATCAGTTTGACAACCTGGAAGCCTGTGTTGCTGAGTTGCGTAAGCGGTACAAACGTATTTTAACAACCCATCTCAGCAGTGATGCTGTAAGTTTACATGCCATTGATTTCACCGAAAGCATCGCATTGGTATTTGGTAATGAACATGCCGGTGTAAGTGATGAATTGCGGGCTGTAGCTGATGGTAATTTCATCATTCCGCAGGTGGGTATCATCCGTTCGCTGAATATCAGCGTGGCTTGTGCAGTAACTTTGTATGAAGCTTTCCGGCAAAAGAATAATGCAGGGCAGTATGATCAAACGAGAATGGGAGAAGAGAGGTATAGGGAGTTGATGGATGAATGGAGGGGGTGGACGGAGAGTCAGGAGCCGTGAGGCGGTAGTCGATAGTAGCGAATAGCGTGTTTTTTATTAAATATTAAGTTATGAGGTTGAAAAGTTTGTTGATAGGTTGTGTGCTCTTGCTTGGCAGCGGGTTTGTGATGGGGCAGAAGGTGGCGAAAGTGAAAGTTACTGAGTTGGAGAAGATGATCACGGAAAGCAGAACTCCTCTTATTATCAATTTCTGGGCTACTTATTGCAAACCGTGTATTGCGGAGATGCCGCATTTTGAAAAGCTTGGTGCGAAATATAAAGAGAAGGGCCTTATGGTGGTATTTGTGAGTCTTGATATGGAAGATGATTACCCGGAGAAAGTAGACAGTTTTGTGGCAAAAAGGAAGCTGAAAAACAAGGTAGTTTGGCTCGATGAAACCAATGCGGATTATTTCTGTCCGAAAATAGATCCTAAGTGGTCCGGGGCTATGCCGGCCACATTATTTGTAAATAATACAAAATCTTACCGTCGGCTCCTCGAAGAGGAGCTGACGGAAGAAGAGTTGGAAAAAGAAATCATGGCTATACTTTAATAGAAAGGAAGGCTTCTTACTTGTTTTCTTCTGCTTCCATTTCCTGCTTCATCCTGGCCAGCAGGTACAGGAAATAAATACCGGCTCCCAGGCTTGTAAGGCAAAGGCATAATCCCAGCCAGCTTCCAGACTGGATGCTTTTTGCCAGGGCGTAACCTACAAGCACCATAAAACCGAGAATGATAAGGCGGTTGATCATTACGGGGGATAGCATAAGCGTGATTTTGGTGATGAATGATGTGTTGGTAGATAAGAGATGCCTGCGTTGAAAAATTCCATAAAAGCCGGATACGGGTCGTGAACGGGGGCAAACCCTGCTCGCTGTGCTCCGGCCATTGCTCAGGATACGTGCTGGTTTAAATAAAATAAGAGCCGGGGTATCCTCACCTTGAGGATACCCCGGCTCTTATTATTCTATTCCAGTTATTCCCTGAAACCCGGGTGTGGTGAAACAGCGGGAAGAGTCTCCCGGTTATTTTACCCTTTTAATAACACAGCCCACGGATCTGGTAGTGGGAGTTGCAATGGCTTTACCGGAAACCAGTTCGTCAATAGCAATGCTCAGGTGCTTCCTGGTTACCTGATCGGCTGCATTGGCATTATCATCAATGGCGCCATGGTAGACCAGTTTGTTGTTTTTATCGAACAGGAACACTTCAGGAGTGCGGGTAGCGCCAAAAATATCGGCCATGGCAGAATTATTGTCGACCACATAGCTGAAATTGTAGCCCTGCTCTTTAGCATAAGCCTGCATATCAGTGTATGAGTCGCCATCATTCCTGGAAGCTTCGTTCGGGTTCAGAAGTATAACCCCAATGTTCTGGCTGCTGGCCAGTTTGGCTGCTTCCAGAGTACGGCCCTGGTATTTTTTTACAACGGGGCAGGTATTGCAACTGAACATTACCATTAACCCGTTTTTTTTCATCGCATCTTTAAAGGACACTTCTTTACCACTGATGTCTTTCATTTTCGCATCAGCATTAGGCAGGCTGGACCCAATGGGAAGTGGGTCTGTTGCAGTTCGGAATGCCATAAAAGCTATTGCTGCAAGAGGTATGGCAGCGAAGAGTATTTTTTTCATGACAATTTGGTTTTGAGGTTATATACCAAATTTCCGCAAAAATTATGCATTATGATGCCCGCCTGCCAGATTTTTATTCCTTTCATCCACTTCGTACTTCAGGGAATTGATACTTACATTCAGCTCAAAACCAATTAATAACACCAGTGAATTGAAATAGATCAGCAGCATCAGGATCAGCACGGTGCTGATAGACCCGTAAAGCTCATTGTAGTTGGAAAAATTACTGACCCAATAGGAAAAGCCTGCGGTGAACGCGATCATCAGGAAACCTGCGAGTATGGAACCGGGGTTGATCAGTTTCCAGCGCTTGTGCATGGCCGGCGCATACCGGTAAATAAAAGAGATGCAGAAGAAGAACATCAGCACAATAAAGACCCAGCGCAGGTTATGGATCAGGGAGATCACGGTTTCATTGGTCACACCCATCCATCGCAATACAGCACCCTGCATGATCAGTGCAATGATGGTAATAAACAGAAGAATGAACAGGATAAATGTCAGCCGGAGTGCCATTCCCCTTTGGTTAAGTCCCTTACGCTTTCTGAAACCTATATAGTCCTTATCAAAAGAACGCATGATGCCCATCACAGCGTTGGACGAGAAGAACATGGCCAGCACAAAACCGGTAGACAAGAGCCCGGTCCTCGGCTTGTTCAAAATATCTGAAAGGAAATTGATCAGTCCATGATTATTTTTTTCACCCGGCACCACATCCCTGATCAGGCCAAACATCTGCTGAACGAATTCTTTTGAAATAGGAAGATAAGGTACCAATGTGAACAGGAAGATCACAGCAGGGGGGATGGCCATAGTGAAATTGAACGCAATAGCAGACGCCCTTTCCGTAAACCCTGTTTTCTTTGCCTGCCTGAAAAAGAAACGGATCACATCAAATAAAGGAATGCCCTGAAAGCCGGGAAGAATGATCTTCTTGCTTTTCCTGATCAGGAAACTGACAGGCGCGGATGTTATAAATTCTCTCCGTATCCGTGTGAGCAGTTTCGGAAAATTCATTTCACATTGCGGTTATTTAATTCCTTTTGATAAAGACGTGCATTGGCTATATGGTCCTTATAATTACTGGTGAAGACATGCGTACCATCAAATGCAGGATTGGCTACAAAGTAGATATAATCTGTTTTGGGGGCATGCAGCACAGCGTCCATTGTAGCCAGGCCAGGTGTGCAAATTGGCCCTGGCGGCAGGCCCTTGTTGACGTATGTGTTATAGGGAGAAACTGTAAGCAACTGCTTTTCATAAATACGCCGCAGGCCAAAATTCCGCAAAGCAAATTTCACTGTCGGGTCGGCCTGCAAAGGCATTCCTTTTGCCAGCCGGTTAAGGTACACACTGGCGATATTGGGCCTGTCGCTTTCAGCATTGGTCTCTTCATCAATTATGGATGCAAGTATGGATACCTGAACAGGGGTAAGCCCCAGGCTGTCGGCTAATTGCTTACGTTCCGGCGTCCAGAAAGTGGTCCATGCATTATGGAATTCACGGAATATGCGGGAAGGAGTAGTGTTCCATTTCAGTGTGTAGGTAAATGGCATTGCTGCGGCCATTACGGTGTTGGTGTCAAGCCCGAATTGCCGTAATGAATCAGGGTTGTTCAGGTAGTTGACCATCTCCACGGAATCGCATTCAAATGCTCGTCCGATCCTTTCAGCCAGCACTTCCCTGGTCCTTATTTTGGTGATCACAAAATTGACCGGGCTCTGACTGCCATTCTTCAGCATCCTTACAAGGTTGAGCAGGCTCATACCTTTCTTTATTTCGTAGCGGCCGGGTTTTACATTCTTATAGCCTGCCATCCTGGAGCTGAGATTGAACCAGGTTTTGCCCCCAATGATCTTATTCTTTACAAGGCTGTCGGTAACATCATTGAAGCTGGCGCCAGTACGGATATAAAGATATTTGTGCTCCGGGACCCTGACAGTAGGGCCTAAAAATTTCCAGGCAAAAAAAACGGCAATCAGGAGAATAGCTGCGGCAACAATAGTTATGATCTTTTTTTTCATCTGTATGCTTTTATTGCTTTGGCCACATGGGATTCTGCATAGCAGATACTCATTGATCCGGCATGAAAATGAATATCTTATTATGCTTGTTTCATAGTAACGGACAAATTAAACAAAAAACCCTGTCTTGTGACAGGGTTTTGAAATATAATTAATGAGGTAATTATTTCTGTGCTGAATCCGGGGCAGTAGGGAATGTACCTGTGTTGGCAGGTGTCTGTGGAGTTGCCTGCTGAGGTGCTGGTGCGCCTGCTGCTTTATTGATACTGTCTGGCAAACCATCGCCGTTTCCTGTTCTGATAAAGAAAGCAGAGATCAGGCAAAGCAGGCCGATAATGCCGGCAAAGATCCAGGTGCCTTTTTCCAGTACATCTGTAGTTTGTTTTACGCCCATGAACTGGTTGCTGAAACCGGCGATATTGCCAGCCAGGCCGCCACCTTTGGGGTTCTGTACCAATACGATAAGTCCTAATACTACAGCCGCCAGGATTACCAGTATCACAAATAAGATAGTCATGTCACAATTGCTTTAAGTGTTCTATTTTGGCTGCAAAATAAGAGCTTTT
>DATAJQ010000051.1:0-2294 GCA_036262095.1 Chitinophagaceae bacterium
GGTTCTAGTTGTTTTCGAAGGGACGCCAATTGGAATCTTGGACTAAAAACGGGGCCATCTACGTAAACCGTTAAATAAAAACCGTTCTGCTGGTGACAACAGAACGGTACAAAGGTGCAACATTATTTTCATTTAGCCAGCCTTGTGGCTTGATTTATCTCAATATTCTTAGTGTTGTGGCTGTTGCTCAGGCGGTGTGTCTGAGACTTTTGTGATTTCCACGTCAAATTTTAACGCTTCATAAGGTTTAAACGGAGAGCCGGGAGGCGGATTCTTTCCGTAGGCCCTGAACCCTGCAATATAGATCGTGCCTTTATCACCTTCCCTGAGCCCTTTTAATCCATCCTGGAATCCAGCGATCAGGGGTGTTACATATAGCTGGGGAGCGAAGGAACTTTTCTGGAAACTGCTGTCTTTAGCGAAAAGTTTTCCGTCGTAGTTTACCGACACGTATTTGCCGGAATCAGCGACAAGAGTACCTGTACCATGCTGTGTAAGCACTACATAAGTACCAGGAGCTACCTGTTTTGCTGCAAGGTTTTTTGCCTTGAAATAAGATTCCAGTTGCTGTATCTGTTTTGCTTTTTCGCCGGATTTTTCCAGTTCTTCTTCTTCTTTTCTTTGCTCCTCTTCCCTGTCCTTCTGTGCCTTGGCCATTTGCTCAGCCTGCTCTTTCTGCTGGCGCGGCAGGTCTTTATCCAATTCTTGTTTATAATCTGCCTGGTAAAGGCTGTCGTTGTGGAATACGTCAACTACTTTGAAAGTAATGGTCAGCCTGTCCCCTCTTTTCATGAATGGAGGCAATGATTCTGCCGGAGCCAGTCCTTTTTTGATAATAGAATCGATCAGGATAACGGTTACGGCACTATCGCCTTTTTTCAACATGCCGAATATTTCACCCGGGCTGTAATCTGCCGGTTGGTTGGCAGCCACTTGCTGATAAGCCGGCATTTTGCCAAAGCTTGTCTGCATTACCGAGTCATTGATCTTTTGTACATAATGCAGTTTCAGCCAGTCGCCGCTTTTTGCTACGGAATCCTTACTATTGGAAGAAATGATCTTGTAAAGCAGGCCGCTTTTTGTTTTTTTAAAGCTCACCTCATTGCAGGCTGTAAAAGCCAGTGCTGCAATAGCCATCCACAGATAATGGGTCCTTTTCATGTTGTTTTTTATTGTAATAAAGATTTGTTTTCTTTTATTGCCTGTTTGAATTTCTGCACGGTCACTTCCAGCGAGTCACTGCTGCGGCCACCTGATGCATTGAAATGTCCGCCTCCTTCAAAATAAGTGCGGGCAAATGTATTGCAATCAAAATCGCCTTTGCTGCGGAAGCTCCATTTCCTTTCTTCATCCCTGTCTATTACCAATCCCACCAGCTTGATGCCCTGGATGGATTGAGGAAAATTAACCAGCCCTTCTGTATCACCTGTTTTGATATAATATTTCAGCAGGTCTGATTTAGGAATAGCGATAAGCGCTGTGTTATATTCATAAAACACTTCCATTCTGTGCAGCAGCACATGGCCAGTGAAACGCAATTTGTTTTCCAGGAAATTATCAAACAGCTTTTCGTGCACTTTAGAATGCTCCAGCCCTTTTGATTTAAGATCAGCTACCAACTCGTGTACCGAAGCTTTGGCAGAAGGAAAACGGAATGAACCTGTATCCGATACCACACCGGCATAAATGCACTCACCAATGCCTTCATCGATGATATCACGGTAGCCGGCGCCGACAATAAGATCATAGATCATTTCGCAGGTGGAGCTTTTACCGGTATCGCTGATGCCATAATTAAATGACACTTCATCGGGTTCCCGGTGATGATCGATCAGTATCTTGGTACAGTTGAGGGATTGCAATTTGGGGCCCAGGTGCTTGGTACGATGGAAAATGTTGAAATCCAGGCAGAACAGCCAGTCTGCTTCATCCAGCACCGCTTCCGCTTTGAGGCGGCCATTGGCATTTTCCCAATCCATCACCTCTTTACAACCCGGCATCCAGTCGAGCCATTTTGCCCAGTTTGTCGGCGACACAACAGACACCGTATGCCCCAGTTTCCGCAGGAAAAGTGCCAGCGCAAGGCTTGAGCCCATTGCATCTGCATCCGGCTTCTGGTGCATGGTGATCACTACTTTACGGGGCCGGACCAGCTCCGGGAATATTTCCTGTATTGGTTTCATAAAACGGCAGCGAAGATAGGTGATTTGCTACGGCAAACTTTCTCTATTTTTGCAGCCCAAAAGTTATAACACATATATGAGCAATCGAACATTTACCATGATCAAGCCTGA
>DATAJQ010000052.1:0-2662 GCA_036262095.1 Chitinophagaceae bacterium
TTCTTGCCATATTTTCAGACATTACTATACTTTTTTATTGTTTATCTAAAAATTGAATTGCTTTATGACAGGCAATAAGGGATTGTACAGCCCATCCTTCGAGCATGATGCCTGCGGGATCGGGTTTGTGGCGAATATCAAGGGAAGTAAATCACATCAGAACATTGCTGATGCACTGACGGTGTTGGAAAACATGGAACACCGCGGTGCCTGTGGTTGTGAAAACAATACAGGTGATGGCGCAGGTATTATGATACAGGTGCCGCATGAATTCTTCTTTGATGAATGCATTAAGCTGGGCGTGCATCTTCCTTCTTATGGAAAGTATGGGGTAGGAATGCTTTTCTTTCCGCGGGAGATCAGGCTCCGCGAAGAATGCCGCGAGATCTTCAACCGCACTGCAGAAAAGCTGGGATTGGAGATACTCGCTTACCGCAAGGTGCCGGTCAACACTCACGATATCGGCCCTACAGCCTTGAGTGTTGAACCGGAGATCGAACAGGTATTTATTGCCTGCCCCGATCATATTTCCAACCCGGATGAATTTGAACGGAAATTATTTGTGCTGCGCAATTATGCCAGCCACACCGTTCTCAACACCGTAAGAAAAGATGAGATCGGTTTTTATATCGCTTCCCTTTCGTACAAAACATTAGTATATAAAGGCCAGCTTACCAGTGGCCAGGTCCGCCGCTATTTCACTGATCTCAGCAATAAAAGAATGGTAAGTGCTTTTGGACTGGTGCATTCCCGCTTTGCCACCAACACTTTCCCTTCCTGGAAACTGGCACAGCCATTCCGTTTCATTGCGCACAATGGTGAGATCAACACCTTGCAGGGCAATCTGAACTGGCTGAAGACAAGCGAAAAAAATTTCACTTCTCCATATTTCTCCAAGGAGGAAATGGAAATGCTGCTGCCGGTTGTTACCGATGGGCAATCAGACAGCGCCTGCCTTGATAATATTATAGAACTGCTTACCATGACCGGCCGCTCATTACCACACGTGATGATGATGCTGATACCTGAAGCATGGGATGGCAACGAACAAATGGACCCGCTGAAAAAAGCGTTCTATGAATTCCACTCCGCTTTCATGGAACCATGGGATGGCCCCGCTTCCATATCATTTACCGATGGAAAGATCATCGGCGCCACGCTCGACAGGAACGGCCTTCGCCCTTCCCGCTATTGCGTTACCGCAGACGATCGTGTGATCATGGCCTCCGAGACCGGCGTACTGCCCGTTCACCCTTCTTTGATAAAAGAAAAAGGAAGATTGCAACCCGGTAAGATGTTCGTGGTGGATATGGAACAAGGCAAGATCATCAGCGACGAAGAACTGAAAAAAAATATCTGTTCACAAAAACCTTAT
Organism: Chitinophagaceae bacterium; assembly: GCA_036262095.1. GTDB lineage: Bacteria > Bacteroidota > Bacteroidia > Chitinophagales > Chitinophagaceae > Terrimonas_A. Next base: position 1,376 of record DATAJQ010000052.1, read on the forward strand.
GCCGAATGGCTGAACAAATACAAGATCAGGCTGGAAGAATTGCCTGAGCCGCGTATCATGTTCACCCACCTTGAACATGACCAGATCTTTAAATACCAGAAAGCATTTGGCTACAGCACAGAAGACCTGGATAATATCATTGCTCCAATGGCGCTGGAGGGAAAAGAACCGATCGGTTCTATGGGTTCCGACACTCCGCTGGCAGTGTTGAGTGATCAGCCTCAGCATCTGAGCAGTTATTTTAAACAACTCTTTGCACAGGTAACCAATCCGCCGATCGACCCCATCCGTGAAAGACTGGTGATGTCGCTTGCCAGCTTTGCCGGCAATAACGGCAACCTGCTGATCGAAGATCCGCTTACCTGTCATAGCGTGGCATTGAAGCATCCCATTCTTAATAATCATGAACTGGAACAGATCAGGAGTATTGATACAGGATTGTTCCAGGCTAAAACATTGCAATGCTATTTCAGGGCAAATGGTAAAAACGGTGCATTGAAAGCTGCGCTTGATCGCATTTGCCGCTATGCTGTAGATGCGGTGGAAGATGGATTTAAAGTGCTAGTATTGCAGGACAGGGCGGTCGATTCAGACCACGCTCCTATTCCTTCCTTACTGGCAGTATCTTCCATACACCACCACCTGATCCGCAAAGGGCTTCGCGGGCAGGTAGGCATTATCGTGGAAGCAGGCGATGCCTGGGAAGTGCATCATTTTGCCTGCCTGATCGCTTTTGGTGCAACTGCGATCAATCCTTATCTCGCCCTGTCGTCGATCCGCGACATGAAAGAGACAGGCAAACTGCAAACAACGCTGACTGATGATGAACTGAAAAAGAATTATATCAAAGCCGTGAATGAAGGCTTGCTGAAAGTGTTTTCCAAAATGGGGATCTCCACCCTGCAATCATACCAGGGTGCACAGATATTCGAGATCCTGGGCCTGAACAAAGAAGTAGTTGATAAATATTTCACAGGCGCTACTTCGCGTATTGAGGGCATGGGCCTTGATCAGATAGCCAAAGAATCACTGGCCAAACATTTCTTTGCTTTCAGCAAAAAAGATATACCGGTCGATCGTCTGCCGGTTGGCGGCATCTATCAATGGAAACGCAAAGGTGAATTCCATTTGTTCAACCCGCAAACCATTCACCTGTTGCAATATTCCACACAGAACAATGATTACAGCACATTCAAGAAATATTCAAAGCTGGTGAATGAGCAGGGAGAAAAAGCCTGCACATTACGCAGTCTTTTCCGTTTCAAAAAATTGCGTCCATCCATTTCC
>DATAJQ010000053.1:0-6561 GCA_036262095.1 Chitinophagaceae bacterium
TCCTCATGGCCCATGAACTGCAACTTACGGGCATATCCCATTGCAGCATTCACTGTCGCATCATCATAAACCTTACTCTCATATACGGCACCCCCGAGGTAATAAGTAGTCGTTGTAATATTGGTATTTACCGGACTGCCATTATATTGTACATCTACATTATTTTCAATCGTCTTTTTTTGCAGTTTGTTTCCAGCGGCGTCATAGATATAGCTGATCGTCCCCTTATCTGTGGTATTATCATCTTTTTTTACGGCTATCTGCCAGGGCAGGTTCAGATGGTTATACTGAATAGCCCCACCACTGGTTACATCCAAACCTATAGCTCCACCGCCTTTGATACGCTTGTTGAGATCAGTTACCAGGTTACCATTCTTATCATAACCATAATCATCGCCACTTGTATTCAGATCGGTGAAATCGCCCAACTTATGATCAACGGCATTAGTTTCACTTACGCCGCTCAATTTATTGGAATTGGAAAAATAAGTGTACGCCAGATCATCAATCATTTCGCTGCTGCCTATTTTCAAACCCCATTGCTGCATGCGCTTGATATTACCATTTTCATCATAAGCAGAACCGGCTGTGCCATCGCCCATGCGCACGTCAAACTTTACAATATTATCGTCTGCATAAGCAGAGCCATTATACTGGCTGAAATCCGCTTCCATAAAACGATTTACCTGGTCATAGCTAAACCCAAATGCACGCTTCTGGTCATCGCCGCGGCTGCGCCATTTCACTCCTGCAATATTGCCATTGTACTGGTTGCTGGCAAAGCCCCAGTCATAGTTCAACTCCATACCAAACCAACGGGTGTTGTCAAACTGCGTGGCTGAATTGGTATAGGTCTTATTGATGCCTTTCAGCCAGCCGCGGATATTATAGGTATGATCAAGCGTTTCAATTGGATCGTTAGTGTATACACCTGTATTATCCCGCTTGCGGCCCAGTTTTTTGGTGATTAATTGTCCAAGTTCATCGTATTCGTTTTTGGCAATCAGGGTAGAGGTTGATGATTCATCATTTATGGTTTTCCAGGCCTCCAGTAAACGGCCAGCATAATCATACTTCATGTTGGTCTTTATACGCAACTCTTCTGCTCCTGGCAAATTGCGTACCTGGTAAATGGTGAGCACCTTACCGCTAAAGTCGTAGCGGCTGGTAATAATATCCTTGCCTCCTTCATAAATGTCTGACTGTGTCTGCACCAATCTTGCTTTGTCGTCGTAAAAATTGACAGTGCTGAGCCAGGGACCTGTTGATAATGTAGCCGGATTTTGGATTACCCGGACCTGGATGCCGGTAGTAAGACCTTTTACTTGTGAGGACGCTTGAGAAGGAAGTGTTTCTGCATGCAGGTTACCAAAATCGTCAAGATCACTATTATGTGCCGTCGTATAGGTGTTAGAAGTCCACTCGTAATCGTCATAATACGTTTTAGTAAGCGCAACAAAGCTGGCGCCAGTTGGTATAGGACTTTTGTTCACCGCTATCCCATCTATTACAGTTGTTTCACCATCAGCGCCGCTGGTACCGGAAATGATCTCAGCAGTGAATTCTCCACCGGTTGTTGTTTCAAAATCCGGTTGCAGTGTAATAGATTGCAGCACCTGATATACACCTGTAGTTCCCGATGCATTAAGATAAAGGTTGACAGGAGTAGAAGTATTGGGGCTGGAGGGTGTCTGCGTTTGTGTATTCACAGATGTTTGCAGTGCGGCAGGGCTTCCCCCGGAATATACCATCATTCCGGTCAGTACCTGCCGGTTCAATCCATCATATAAAGTGGCCAGCCACTGGTTATTGGGACGCATATTAGCATCTTGCGTAAATACCAACCGGTCCCGTACATCATACACCATGTATACCCAGCCCGAGCCAGGTACCTTTTTGGCGATCATACGACCACGCTCATCATACTCATAGCGGAAACAAAGTTCTTTCACAATATCCGAGGCAAGCGACCAGCCGGGCTGAATTGCTGTCACTGCTTTGGGAGGTATTACAAACCGCAGCTGATTGAGATCATCATATATATAGTATGTGCATAAGAAACCTGTATAACCACTATAATCACTGGCAACAGTTCCCGATTGTACCTTTTTCAGAATTACCCGGCCTTGTTTATCCTTATATTCAACAGTGGCATTGCCTTGTTCATCTAGTATCACGGTTTTGTATAATTCCCCTGCCGGATATGGATTAGTTTCGGCAGCAGGTATATTCGTTGATGCATCTTCCGTTATATCGTAGCTAAGTGCATTGCTGCTGATGGTCCAGATCTTCACAGCATCATCCAGGGTATTGATCCTGTACTCTGTTTTAATTGCTTTTTCACTGCTGGGGCTGGATGGATTGTAGGAGCCTGCCCAGCTATTGCCTGCAGCAAATACTTTCAATGGGCGATTAAGAGGAGAAGCTTCAAATTCCGTCCGGTTGTAAAAGGCCTGCTCTCCGGCATACTGACTATTTCCCGTATAAAAACTATTCTGCTCCTCGAATGCATTCGTTTTAAATGTACCTGTATTGTTATTGGTTGAAGATTGTACATACGGCAGATATTTAAATGTTTCCCTGCCAAACTCATCATATACCACTGGTGTTACCAGGTCATGCACACCAGGGCTTATCTGTCTTACTATTGTTTGTAGTGGACGGCCAAGACCATCCAGGTATTGCGTGGTTTGTTTCGCATGCTGATAGCCTGCATTTACAAGATCCGTAGAGTTCTGATAAGGACCTGCAGCATCCCAGATACGTACATAATTTAGTGGGATCGTACCCGAATAATCACCAGGTCGTGTAGCTACCTGACCTGTGGGTGCTGGGGTCTGAACAACGGAAATAGATGGCTTATTGGATAGCTGGCCCAGGGCAATACCGGTATAATTTATCAGTATCCCTAATACTATACTTTTAATAAAAAGCTTCCTGGTCTTTGACATATAATAATAAGTTGCTCTTAAAAATCAGTTTGAACAGTCCTCCTGCTGGCCTTGAAAATTGTAACAGAACTTTTTCAGAACATTCTTATCCTGATCCCTGATAAGGCTAAGTCTGCCTAATGCATCATATTCATAATAATTGATCCGGTTTGCAGCATCGCAACTACTGCTTACGCCTATCAATGGATTATAGGTATTAGTCAGCATATTTGCCGAAGCAGGATAAAGCCTCAATTCATCAATGTATCCTGAACCATTTATCGTTATGGATGTAATACCTGCTAACTGGTGCTTAAAAAGAGTCCAGCCATTTTTTGTAACAATAGCCGTACCTGTAGCACCATTTACTGAAGGGGTGCCTGAACCGTTTTTACGCCAATAAGTGACAATATAATCGTTACCGGTAAGAAGACCGGACTTTGTAACAGGGCCTGAACCCAGGCTATAATATTTGGTTCCCGTAGGAGATGTCGGGTCATCAGCGGGAACACCTGTATAGGACCAGTTGCCTTTCCCATCTGCTTCAAAGGAAGAATAAGCAACCGATGCACTATCTGCATTTGTTACAGATGCGACAGCCAATTCTCCATTATAATCCCATAAGTATACCATCTTATGATCATCGTTCTTTCTTAATTCAGAAAATTTTCCTTTTGATGTATATCTATCCTGAACGATATAGGGTTTATACGTGTTGAAGAATATAAAATTATTACTTCCGTCAACTGAAGAGTATTGATAACTGCTGAGTGAAGTGGTCCCTTTCTCTTCCAGCGAATAAATAGTATCGATCAGAGGCAAATCGTTCCGGTAACTATTAATGTTGCCATATAAAACATATTCCGAACCTCCTTTGATCTTTGTGACGAGGCTTTCTATCGGGGCAGAAATAATGTTTTTGCTTTGCAAATTCCAGAGAGATCTACCCCTGTTGTTATTAGCAGCTGTTGCCCCATAATCAAGTGAATATTTAAAGTTTTGTGCAAGTTGCTCTCCCTTGCTGTCAATGCTTTGTTTCCGCTTCAACTGAAAATTCTTAGAGCTAAAATTATATGTATTAACTACCTGAAGGATGGGTGTTCCGGCAATAGCGTCATAAGCAATGGCCGTATCACGAGATAGGTTAAATGCCTCGGCCAGTACGTCGTAAGAGGCAACTTGCAATTGGTATAGAATAGATAAGCTATCACCCATGTTATTATCGTATAACTTACCCAGTACGACACCGCGTGATATTCTTTTTGTAGTATCAGATGAATGAAAATCATATTCATTAATAACCCGCTTAACTGGCAAATAGCTGGTGCCTTCATACTTATAATCTGTTGATTTCAACAGCAACCCTTTTTTCCAATCATACTCACTCGCAAAAAAGAATGGAGCACTATAGCTTGCCTGATCGGGGTAATCAGAATAAGATGTATAGGTATATTCCTGTTTCCCACCTGATCCATCAGGACCAAAAAACACTGTAACATTTTTATAACCGACCGGGCTTCCGTTGGAATAAAGTAATGGATAATTGGATACTGAATTGTATATCTTATAGGAGCAGCAACTGCCCGGATTTCCAGGAGGCGGGCAATTCATTTTTGTATAAGAGTAATAAAGATTATCCGGGTTCCCGGCATATTCCCCTGATGAAATTGTAGTAGGTATTCCGGCTATATCGAACGAATTATATTTATACGTTTTTACATCAGCCAGGTGATTGCCAAAGTCATAATCTTTAATTTGCCCTATCCTGATCCCTCCGTAAGCTTTATTGTAGTAAGTAAGAGGATTGTAGGGAATCTTGCTTAAATAAAGCGCAAACTCACAATATGGGTTGCCGGCATATTCTGTCTCAATCGTTCCTGTTACTGTATAATTACCGGCATCAAGATGTAAAGAATCTCCATCCTGTATTACTTTATTATATCCGTTGCTGCCTGTAACTGTAATGGTGATAATGCTGAGAACATTAGGGTCTGCAATATATTTGGACAAACTGGCAGTAGCCCATACGTACCCGGACGGTGAGAGGTCTCCGGAAGCGACTGAAAAAGTGGATTGAAAAGTCAGTAAATAATTCCCTCCATGATTACTATTGTTACCCGTCAACCCTGCTATCGTTACTGGATGACCAGGATCAAAACCAGCAGGAACAGAATAGCTGGTCGTGTTTCCTTCGTAAGTAAATTCAGTCCGACCTCCAGTTGGATACGCCATAACGGTTAACAGGCCTGTCTTTGCAGCTGCTGAATCAATCTCTTTGTCAGCTCCATACCACGGACCATTATCGCCATACTGATAGCGAACGAATTGAATATTATTCTTCGCGTTATAATATCCCCAGTGATCTTGGGCATTGGAAAGGCGGCAGGGTAGAACGTCAGCATTGTAAGTAAACTTATATGGGTTGGCACTTTTGCCGTTTTTACCAAATTCTTTCAGGCTATCGAGGCGTAGCCGGTATCCATAACCGTCTTCACATCCTCCAACCTCGTTCGTTGTATAGTACCCTGTATAAAGTCTGAAATATTTTACAGTATCGTTATTTAAGTTTAGCAGGGTTATCTGCCTCATTGCAGTGTCTGGTGCATCTAACCGTTTTACAGCTTCATAATCAAACCTGATTTTACCGGTTGAGAAACTTATTTCTTTAATGGTCGGGCGCTCCACACTCACGAGGTTATAAGAATCACTAAAACTATCCTGGCAACCGAATTCGGCTCCGGTTAAAGCACGGCTGAATGTAGTGATGGCCTTTGTACGGAAGTATGTATATACATTATTGTAAGTGAGATCAATTTGATTCCCGAGAGGATCTTCAATCTGGGTAAGATACCAGGATGTGTTCGATTGAAATTGATCATTATTTCCTCCACCGATATACGGTTCGGTAGTAGTCAATTCACGGGTTGAAAATTTGTACGTAATGCCTTTACCGTCAACAATAGTAAAATTGGAGCTATTATAAGTGATCTTAAGGTCCGTTCTTGGACTGGTGTACAATTTTCCATCATCTGCACAAAAGAACTTTCCCGAAACACCACCAAAGTTGTAGTAAAAAATATCCGGTTCTGAGTCCGCATATTGATTGTATACATTTACTTTAAAAGAGTTTTGTTCCGACTGAGTAAGCCCTCCCAAAATAAATTGTTTAACCTGGTTGTAGTTATTGAAATAGCCTGTTTCATCATCTTGCCCTTTCTGTGTTCTGGTAATAACACCACCGGCACTTAAGGCCCATGAAAGACCTACCGTGGAAGCCATTTCCTCAACTTTAATACCTCCTGCGTGATAACTAAGCTGAACAGGCAAATCTATCTGCCCCTCTTTCACTTGAAATAAAGGGACCGATATATTGGGCACACCACGATAATAGCTGACAGGTATCTGGCCGAACTTACCAAGCGAGGCAGCTTCCGGTGACACAGGCATGATCTTAGGTAGATTAATTGTCCTGTTAATATCCGTTTGCCCCATAACATTACTTGAAATCAAGCCAATAAGAAATGAAAGGCTCAATACATAAATACGTTTTGGCAAAAACATGTCTCTTATTTAAGTATTTAAAAACTATACCCGATCCTGAACACCACTGCATTCGCCTTCGGCACCTGCC
>DATAJQ010000054.1:0-90219 GCA_036262095.1 Chitinophagaceae bacterium
CGGCCTACATTTCCATCATCCCATTGCACGGGCAGCACAGCCAGTGCTTCTGTAAAATCTTTTTCCACCTGTGTCCACACTTCTGCCAACGGATATTGCTGGGGAAGATCATCCGGCTTTGAAGGTTCCAGTACCAATGGAATGTTCTCCCACATAATAGCTGCATAATAATAATGTAACCCACGCAGGAATTTCGCCTGTGCCAATATCAGATCTTTTTTGTTATTATCGTTAAAAGGAATATCAGGAACATTGGCCAGCACCTGGTTGCAACGGAAAACCGCTTTATAGGTATCACGCCAGGTGATCGCATTGCCTTCCCAGAAATTATAATTCACGTACTGGAAACGTGTCCAGTCGGCCAGCTCGATCCATGGACTTTTGCTGCAACCCTCATCTGATGTAAGATCAAGACGGAAATAGATCCAGCGTGCCCAGCCACCAGGCTTGTAGAACATGGCATAAGCTGCATTGATGCCTTTTTCCGCATCAGCCTCTGTTTTCCAGAACTGCTCTTCTGTAATGGTATTGGGATTATCCACGTTAAGCAGGTCCTTTTTACAGGAAGGCATTATACATGCCATCATGCTTATAGCGATCGTTAATCTTATAAACTGTTTCATATAGTGCAATTAGTTATATTAAATATTGATGCGCTGCTATTAAAATCCAAACTGCAAACCGGCTGAATACATTTTCAGATTGGGGAACTGGAAACTATACACCCCCCTTTCAAACATATTCGAGTTATTGAACTCAGGATCCAGTCCGCCAAAATTGGTGATGGTGATGAGGTTCTGACCGGATAGCGTCACCTGTGCATTTGCAAAACCAATGCGTTTTACGAATGACGCAGGCAGGCGATAAGAGAGGCTGATAAACTTCAACCGCATAAAAGTTCCGCTTTCCAGCCAGCGGTTGCTGTCCCCTCTTGAATTAAGAGTGGAGCCGTAATATGCACGGGGCACATCCGTATTGGTATTATCAGGAGTCCAGGGTTTAATGCCCGCACGGTAATTAGAGTTATCATCAAACCGGTCAACCAGGCTTCTGTAACCGTTATATACAGTTGAACCAAAAGATCCAAACCAATTCATGGTAAGATCAAAGTTTTTATAAGAAGCACCCATGTTCAATCCCAGTTCAAAATCAGCCCAGGGGCTGCCAAGCACCACTTTATCATCATTGCTGATCTGTCCATCTCCGTTATGATCAACAAAACGGATATCACCGGGCTTGGCTGTAGGCTGTATCACTATACCGTCCTTGTTCTTATAATTATCTACTTCCTGTTGGGTCTGAAAGAGACCATCGGTTTCAAGCAGATACCACATTGCTGCAGAGCTGCCCACTTTTGTAACAGTTGTGCCGGTGAATATATCGTTGCGGCCATAACCCAGGTTCAATACCCTGTTCTTCAGCGTCGTCAGGTTGGCCGTTACATAATAATTGAAATCCTTTGCTTTCCCATTATAAGTGGCGGAAAATTCAAAGCCAGTATTGCGCAAGCTGGCTGCATTCACGGCAGGGTTGCCACCATCATTACCCGTTGTCATAAGGATGGGCATATAAGTCAGCACATCCGTTGTTTTAGCAATGAAATATTCTGCTGTGACCGATAATTTATTATCCAGCACAGTAGCGTCGATACCAAAATTTGTTTGCGTAAGTTTTTCCCAGCGCAGGTTCTGATTGGCCAGCCTCACCTGTGTAGCTCCGGGGAATATGTTCTGACCTGTTCCCATGGCAATAGTGGAGAAGGTATTGATCACCGGCAGGTAGTCCCAATAGCCGAGATTGCTGCTGCTGCCCAGTGTACCATGACTGGCGCGGATCTTCAGGTCATTGATCCATTTCACTTTAAAGAATTCTTCATTACTGATGCGCCAGGCTGCTGATATGGAAGGGAATGTGCCCCACTGGTCATTTCGACCTAAACGGGAAGATCCATCATAGCGGATCACACCATTCAACAGGTATTTATCATCAAAATTATATTCTACCCTTCCAAGGTAAGACAACAGGATCGCTTCCTGCAGGTAACCACCGGTCTGTGGCTCACTGCCCTGATCAAGCACCCAGTAATAGGAACCAGATGAAGAGTTTTGAAGAATGTTCCGCTTCGTGCCCCATACCTGTCCATATTTATCACGCTGATAGGTCTGACCGGCAATAGCATTCACAGAATGTTTACCAAACCTTTCACTGAAAGAAAGTGTGTTTTCCACGAGCATAGTTTGCCAACGTGCCCTGTTCTCATTGTAGATAGCAGGATCATAAGCCTGGTTCAATGTCCAGTTGCCTTCTTTCCTTTTATATTGATAATTGTCAGCGCTTGTTTCATAACCCAGGTTCAGTCGGTATTTCAGCCAGGGGCGGAGTTTCAGTTCTCCCCATATATTGCCACGAACACGGAAGTTCTCATTGGTCCGGTCTTCGAGATCAGCAATAGCTACAGGGTTAGTGCCGAAAGTGCGCGCACGGCTTTCACTGCCATAACCATAACCACCGGGATTAGCCGGATCATAGATAGGAATAGTGGGCAGTAGACGCACTACATCTGCATAGGGATTGCCCGACATTTCATCTGCTTTGGCATTGGTAAGGGAAAGGTTCTCTCCAAAACTGAAAATACCTTTTGAACCCTGCGCATTCACACGCAAACCAAGACGTTTAAAACCGGTGCTGATCACCGTTCCTTTGTTATCAAAATAGTTGGCTGATACCAGGTAGCTGCCATTGTCGCCACCACCAGAAAGACTCACATTATAATCCTGCATATTACCTGTCTGAAAAGCTGCATCCTGCCAGTCGGTATTTACATCAAGGTTCAGGTTTTGACGGGGAACACCAGCATTATCGTAAGCCATATAATTCAGCTTCACAAATTCATCTTTACCGGCCAGGTCATACCGTGGTGTGGTTTGTATACTTGATTTAGCAGAAAAATCTACTTTCATCGGCCCCTTCCTGCCTCGCTTTGTAGTGATGATGATCACACCATTGGCAGCACGTGAACCATAGATCGCCGCTGCAGAAGCATCTTTCAATATCTGGATAGACTCAACATCATTGGGATTGAAATCACGATTGGCAGTAGTGACCAGTCCATCGATCACATACAGCGGATTGGTACCGGTAAGATTTTTCAATCCACGGATCTCCACCCTGGCTTCTGAACCAGGCTGTCCGCCACCACGTACCAGTACACCGGAAGCAAGGCCCTGCATCGCTTCGCCGATAGTAGTTGCCTGGCGCTTGGTCACTTCTTCCACAGGCACTACCGCTATTGCGCCCGTAAGGTCCTTTTTGCGTTGGGAACCATAACCTACCACAACCACTTCGCCCAGGTCAGTAGCCCCCTGTTGCAATTGCACATTGATGGTAGATTGTCCATTCACGGACATCTCCATATCGGCATAGCCGACATTGCTGAACACCAGGGTTGCCTGCGTATCAGGCACCTGCAAACTGTAATTACCGGCTGCATCGGTACTGGTACCTACAGTAGTGCCTTTCACAGTAATGCTGACGCCTTCAAGCGCCTCACCTTTCTGATTGGTTACTTTTCCTTTAACTGTGGGGGATGTTTGTGCTGATAGTAATTGAGCAAAGAACAGTGCGATCAACAGTAATACAGCACTGACTGTGCTGTATACCTTCTGTTGTATTGATGCAAAGGCACAACAAAAGGTATGTGCGAATGATCCTTTTCTCATAATGGCAATTATTTGTTAGAAATTTTGGTTTGGAAAGCAGATCGATTTGGCATCTAAGTTGAATCTTTCCTGCTTAAAGCCAGTGCCCGATCGTCTCATTCTTTCCTCAATTCGTCTCAAAAAGCCTGCCCAAGCATTTATTTACCATTTAGTAAAGGCCCTGAACCGGTGTCATGTTACGAGAGCAACCACTTGTGTGTATTTTTTGAGTAAGTTCGTTTCCGCTATTATGAAATTTGCCGGCTGCTATATGAAATATTGGCTGATGCTCATGCTTCTGGTCTTCGGCGTTAGCTTTACGAAAGGCCAGTCTTATTATTTCACCCATTACCAGGTGGAGAACGGGCTCTCCAACAATGCTGTTATCTGCAGTCTGCAGGATCATAACGGCTTTTTGTGGTTTGGCACCAAAGACGGGCTCAACCGTTTTGATGGTTATTCGTTCAAGATCTTCCGCAACGACGCAGATGATTCCACCAGCGTCGGCAGTAATTATATTTATAGCTTGCATGAAGGCAGATCCGGCGTTTTATGGGTAGGCTGTGATCGCGGGCTTTTTGCCTATGACGCTACTACAGAAAGCTTCCATAGGATAAGCAAAGCCCCTGTTACGGAAATACTGGATATCCAGGAAGATTCCACCGGTGCCATCTGGTTTATCTCCCGGTTGATATTATATTATTACCATCCGAAAACAGGTGCGTTTAAAATTTTTGATCAGCCCGGCCATCTGAATGTTTCATCCGTTTGCTCTACCTCCAATGGCGATCTCTGGGTTTCTTCCAGTACCGGCACCATTCACCGGTTGCTGCAGGATGGGCCTTCCACCACCGGCTATAATGTATTTGATCATAGCGGTCCTGGAGTCAATAACTGGATTGAAAAAATTTATGATGCAGGTAATGGCAGTATCCTTGTAGGTACTTCCAAGCAAGGCGCCAAACTCTTTGATACACGCACCGGCCTGTATAAAGACATCCTTAATCATACGGCCGATGAACAGGAAATTTTTGTACGGGATTTTATCCGGCAATCTGATAACGAGTACTGGATCGCAACCGAATCAGGCGTTTTCATTTACGACAACAGCACAGGCAAATATATAAACCTGAAAAAAAATTATAATAACCCCTACTCCATTTCCGATAATGCCGTGTATACTTTTTGTTGCGATAAGGAAGGCGGCATCTGGGCCGGCACTTATTTCGGCGGCATTAATTATTATCCAAAACAATACACCAGTTTTAAAAAATTCTTTCCGCAATCAGGCAACAACGCTATTAGTGGTAATGCCGTTCGCGAAATAGTCCGTGACAATGAGGGCAACCTGTGGATCGGAACTGAAGATGCAGGGTTGAATAAGCTGCAAATGAGTTCCGGCATCTTCACTCATTTCAACACTTCTTCATCGCACCATGTATCTTCTTCCAATATACATGGCTTGCTGGTATATGAAAATGAATTATGGGTGGGCACATTTCATCGCGGACTGGATGTGTTGGATATCAGGACCGGCCGCTTTTTACGGCATTACTCCGCCGCCACACACAACCTTCGCAGCGATTTTATTTATTGTTTCCTGAAAACAAAACAGGGAAAGCTTGTTGTAGGTACAGACAGGGGGCTATCTTATTATAATAAGCAGAAAGATAATTTTGATTTTATCGAAGCTGCTCCCGAAAACTTTTATACTATCCTGTACGAAGATCACTTTGGAAATATATGGGCTGGCACTTATGCTGATGGTGTACATTGGTTCAATCCGCAAACCGGGCGCAGTGGACATTTCCGGTATGAACCCGGGAAGCCCGGCAGCCTGGGTGGCAACCGCGTTAACTGGATATTTGAAGACAGCCGACAGCAGCTATGGATAGCGACGGAAGGCGGCTTGTGCAAACTGGATGCTTCCAGGAAACAATTCACTACCTATACCACTAAAAACGGGTTCCCCAGCAATATCATGTATGCTATGCTGGAAGATGGAAAAAACAATTTCTGGGTAAGCACTTCAAAAGGGCTGGTACGCTTCACACCTGCCAATGGTAATATAACAGTGTTCACCCGCGCACATGGATTGCTGAATGACCAGTTCAACTACAACTCTGCTTATAAAGATCCCAAAGGCCGCATGTATTTCGGCAGCGTAAAAGGAATGATCAGCTTTCATCCGGATGAGTTCATTAAAAACGATTTTGTTTTGCCCGTATACATCACCGGGTTCCAGGTATACGATAAGGAGCTTGCCATTAATAAAGAAGGATCGCCTTTGCAGAAATCAATCACCTATACACGTACTATTACACTGACCCATAACCAAAGTTCTTTTAGCATTGATTTTGCAGCATTGAGTTATACGGCCCCGGATATGACAGAATATGCCTACAAAATGGAAGGGCTGAACAAAGACTGGAGTTACCTGAAGACGAATCGCAAGGCATATTTCACCAAACTGTCGCCCGGCACATATATCTTTACGGTGAAAGCCAGCAATAGCGGTGGTGAATGGAAGTGCACACCGGCTTCGCTGGTAATTAAGATACTACCGCCTATCTGGGCAAGTATCTGGGCCTATCTGTTGTACGCCCTCGTTATAACAGCGATCATACTGTTCCTGATACGCAGTTATCACCGCCGCACCGAAGAAAAGAACCGGCGCAAACTGGAGATACTGGAACATGAAAAAGAAAAAGAGATATACCAGGCCAAGATCGAGTTCTTTACAAATGTGGCACATGAGGTCCGTACGCCATTAACATTGATCAAAGGGCCAATGGAAAAAGTGATGAAACAGATTGACTCCGTTCCTGCTGTGAGCAATAATCTGCAGATCATGAAACGCAATATTGACCGTCTGCTGGACCTGACCACACAGTTGTTGGATTTTCGTAAAACGGAAACCAAGGGCTTCAGCCTGAATTTCGTAAAGGCCAATATTGCCGATCTTATCACCGATGCCTATATCAGGTTTAAACCTGCTGCCGAGCAAAAAAGATTATCCTTTACACTTGAGTCCCCTTCCTTGTTCAACGCTTATGTAGATACTGAGGCTTTCAACAAGATCATGAGCAACCTGCTTGATAATGCAGTTAAATATGCAGAAAGCAAAGTTCACATTAGACTGATCACCGGTGGCGATCAGGACACATTATTCAAAGTGGAAGTAGAAAATGATGGATACCTGATCCCCGCCGATATGAAGGAAAAAATATTTGAAAGCTTTTTCAGGATAAAGGAAAACGGAAAACAATCCGGTACCGGTATCGGACTGGCTTTGTCGCGCTCACTGGCTGAATTGCACAAAGGAACTCTATGCCTTAAAGAGCCCTGTGGCAATATGAACGTATTTGTGCTGGCCCTGCCAGTGCACCAGGAAATAGAATTTAATTTAGGTCGATAAAATAAAGTATGAAACCTGTTATACTGCTTGTGGATGATAATGGAGAGATCCTTGATTTTATATCGGAGGACCTGGGAGAAAAATATACCGTGCTGAAAGCGTTCAACGGTCAGGAAGCGCTTGACCTCCTGCAGCATGAACCTGTTCAATTGGTAATCAGTGATATCATGATGCCGGTGATGGATGGTTATGAGCTGTGCCGCAACATCAAATCAAATTTTGAATACAGCCATATCCCCGTGATCCTGCTCACTGCCAAAAATACGCTGCAATCGAAGATCGAAGGATTGGAAATGGGAGCAGATGCTTATATCGAAAAGCCTTTTTCACCCGAACACCTGCAGGTACAGATCGCTAATCTGCTTTCCAACCGGAACAAGATCAGGGAATTCTTTGCCAGCAGCCCATTGGTGCATATCAACACAATGGCCTATTCAAAAGCGGATGAACAATTCCTTGAGGAACTGAATGAAGCCATTTATCAGAATATTGAAAATATGGAGCTCAGCGTTGACCAGTTGGCCGATTTCATGAATATGAGCCGGGCTACCCTGTACCGCAAGATCAAAGCTATTTCCAATCTCACTCCTAACGAGCTCATCAATATCACCCGGCTGAAAAAAGCTGCGGGGCTGCTTGCTGAGCATGACTATAAGGTTTATGAAGTGGCTGAAATGACAGGATTCAGCTCACAAACTCATTTTGGGCGTAACTTCACTAAACAGTTTGGAATATCGCCTATGGAGTATATGGCACTTAAAAAAGCAGAGAAAAGAAAATAATACTGGTCAAATAACGGCAAACGGGTCTTCTTTCATGCTGTAGCCAGCTCAGGAAATATGGACTCATACCTCCTGATGATCTCCAACATGGCCCGGCTATTATGATAAGGACATTTCCAAATGCCTGCTTTATCCTGGCCAGGCATCAGTTTATTATCCTCCGTTCTTCCCCAGAACCATTCACCCTTCTTATTATCGATAATATATTCTTTTGTATAGTTCCATACTTTATTGAAACCATCTAAAAATAATTGATTGCCACTAACCGAATAAGCATTCAGAAAGCCGACCATTGCTTCTGCCTGCACCCACCAATGCTTTTCCTTTATCCAATGATCTGCAGCGCGGTCATATTCATAAAGCATCGAACCGTCTGCATCCAGACCCTCCAGTGATGCCTTTGCCATGTCCACCGCTTTTTGGCGGGTGTATTTTATCCATTGTTCCTCCCCGGTCATCTCAGCAGCTTCCTGCAAAAGCCAGGCTGCCTCAATGGTATGTCCATAAGAAATAACAGGAGAGCGGACACCCCATCGTTCGTCCATGAACAGATGAAGATGAGAGCTATTCCTGTCAATGATATGATCGCTGAATACCTGAAGCAACCCCACAATCTTTTGTTTAAGCCCATCATCATCCCAAATACTGTACAGATTGGTATATGCTTCAATAATATGAAGGTGGGTATTCATCGTCTTTTTTTCGTTGGCATCTTTTTCGCTAAGCCTCATATCCTGCAACGAGCTCCAATCTTCTGTATAAGCTTCTCCATAACCACCATGCTCGTGATCATAACTATATTGTTCTATCAACTGATATATCTTTATGGCTTCATTCTTAGCCTCACCGATACCAGAGGCTCTGTAATACTCTGCCAGGGCGTAGATCATAAAAGCCTGCGCATATATCTGTTTTTTGGAATCAAGCCTTTCTCCCTTGCTGGTAAGTAGCCAGTAAGTGCCGCCATATTGCCTGTCAATAAAAAAGCGGATTATATAATCAAATGCTTTCTCTGCCTGTAACAAATAAGCTGGTTCTTTGAATGCATTAAACGCAGCAGAAAAAGACCAAAGTATCCGGGCATTCAACACCGCCCCTCTTGGAGCTTGCTTATCAAGAATATTATCTTCGTCAATCCTGCCATAGAAACCACCCTGTACAGGATCGGGCAAATTTTGCTCCCAGTAATGAAGTATGGAGAAAAGTTCCTCTTTGAATGGATGAGACGATTGCATAGTGCCGACAAACATGCCCAAAGTTATTCCAGTATCTTCAACAACTTTAATATTTTCTTATCCTTTGGTGATATAATACCGACAGTTCAGGAGGCGGGCTACTCCCCTTTTCTGAGGCTCATTGCATACGCATCGGGCAAGGGACTGTTTTCAATTGCTTCCGCAGCTTTCTCTATATCATAATCAAACCTGATGAACTCAACCTTGACAGAATCTCTTTCCAGGATACTGCTATTGTGGTCAATATAAAGAATTACATAACCACCTCTATTGTCCCCATCCTTTGGCTTGCCCACTGAACCGGTATTTATGGCATGGCGATAGCGCTGCATCCCCTCAGATACAAAAGACAGTGTTCTGTGATAAGGTTTATGTGTATGCCCAAAACACATGATATCTGCATCCGCGTCCTGCATGATCCTCAGAAGGCTTTTCTCATCCCTGTCTTCAAACAGGTATTCATTGTTTCGTCTGGGACTGCCATGCACCAGCAGGAGATTAAGTTTGTCATTATTCAATTGGAATTCCACTTTCAAATGTGCAGGCAGGCAACGCAGATATTGCCGTTCTTCTTCTTTTATGACCTGATTGGTGAAAGTAATAGAAATTGCACCATTGGTCTTTTCTTCAGCTGTTTTGTAGGCGCAACCACAATCATTGCCCGCCCTTCCAATACCAAAGTCATAATTACCTGCAATAGTAGGTATTCCACGTTTCCTGATCTCGTTGATCACCTCATTGGGCCAGATATTATAGCCGACCAGGTCGCCCAGGCAATAAATAGCATCAGGCTTTTGCACTTCTACGCTTTTAAAAAAAGCTTCGAGTGCGGGAAGGTTGGAATGGATATCACTGAATAATACAATCTTCATAACTATATGATCAGTTACAACAATCCGGTCCGCAGCAAGATTTTTCCAGAGGCTTCTGAGCATATACCGTTATGCTGAAAATGCCGGTATTGCTGTTCCTGAATTCCTTCAACTCATCTGTGCTCAGATAGTTCAACAAAATATCATCCGGAACAACGATCCTTTTTTCCTTTTGCACCGTAATATTCTCAAATCCGGTTTGTTTTATCAATTCAAGATAGGTTTCTTTCTGGATAGCACCGGAAACGCAACCTGCATACATTTCAGCCGCCTGTTGAATGTTTGCCGGCAAGTCTCCTTCCAGCACAATATCTGAAATACTGAAATGAGCACCGGGTTTCAATACTCTGAATATGTCTTTTAAAACCCCGGCTTTATTGGGGACAAGATTAAGCACACAGTTACTGACGATCACATCCGCTGTATTGGCAGCAACAGGCATTTTTTCAATATCCCCTTCTCTGAACTCAACATTATGAAACCCCAGCTTTTCTGCATTGGCCCTTGCTTTTTCGATCATAGCTGGTGTAAAGTCAATACCGATCACTTTACCGGTCTCACCTGTTTCTGCCCTTGCAATAAAAGCATCATTGCCGGCTCCTGATCCCAGATCCACTACCACGTCGCCTTTCTTTATCTGAGCAAACTGCGTGGGAAGTCCGCAGCCAAGGCCGAGATCTGCATCAGCATTATAACCCTCCATACCTTCGTAATCATCCGTCATGATATTGTATACTTCTGTTGAACAACCGCCTGCACCACAACAGGAAGATGTATTTTCGGCCTTATCCTGCAAAGCAATTTCGGTGTATTTCTGCTTTACCATCTCTTTGATTTGCTCCTGCGTTTCCATTATTAAAAGTTTAATTGTAATATTACGATCAATGATTTCAAAAAAAAGTCAACAACATTGACTGTTTGCAACTTCCACAGAAAAGAAACTTTCCAGTGCTGACTTATACTGTTTCCACACTTTTGGATCAATGCAATAACATACACTGGTGCCTTCTATAGTCCCCTGGATAAGGCCGGCATTCTTCAACTCTTTTAAATGCTGGCTGATGGTGGCTTGTGCCAGGCCAAGTTCACCCACCAGGTCGCCACAGATACAAGCCTGCGATTTAACAAGGTGCTGAATAATAGCAATCCTTGCAGGATGAGCAAGCGCTTTCAACATTCCAGCCAGTTTGTTCTGCTTATCTGTGAATATCTCTGATTTTGTAATCCCCATTTCAATCGCAATATTACGATTAATAGTTTATTTCCCAAACTTATTTTCCAGATTCCCGGGATAAGCTGAAATTTGGCATCAAAATATTTTCAGAATTAGTTGATAATTTGGATGATGAAATAACAGGAAGTATGGTTAAACTGCTCAGTCACTCGCTCAGAAGGACCATTATATATGCCGGACTTGTGCTGGCCTGCAGCATTCCAGCCTACTACCTCGGCATCAGCATGCTCTGGAAATATGAAATGAAAGAGCATGATGTCATCTTAACTCCTGCGGCCGGCCGGGAAGACAGCTTTCTGATCATTGGCGCCGTTACAATTCTAACCATTTCATTTTTTGCGCTTTTGCTCGGAGGCCTTATTCTTTTAAACAGAAGAATATCCAGGCAAATGTGGCAACCCTTTTACCGCAGCCTGGATAAGATCAGGAATTTTGACCTGAACCAACCTGATCATATCAGCTTTGAGAAAACCGATATTACAGAATTTACCGAACTGAATCAAAGCTTGCAAAAACTGATCGATGCCAATATATCCGTGTACAATCAGCAAAAAGAATTTGCCGACAATGCCTCTCATGAACTACAAACGCCTCTGGCCATTGTACAATCGAAACTGGAATTGCTCTCGCAAAACAGTTCTCTCACCGATGAGCAATACCATATTATTGAAGATGCGCTGACCGCACTTGCAAGGGCCGGGCGGATCAACAAAAATCTTTTGCTGCTGACCAAGATTGAAAACAGCCAGTTCATGGAAAAGGAAAAAATCGATCTTTCTATTTTGCTGGAGCAGAGCGCCTCTTTATTCGCCCCTTTCTCAGAAGAAAAACACCTGGAATGGAAAACAGATATCCGTCCGGGCGTTGAGGTTGAAGGCAATAAAACATTAATTGAGATATTGCTGAACAATCTAATGACCAATGCCATCCGCCATAGTCCGCAAAATGGTAAGATAAACCTGCATCTTTCACTTGATCAGCTGGTAGTAAGTAATGAAGGCAGCGATTCGCTCAGGACCGACCAGTTATTCAAACGGTTTGCCTCCGCTTCCACAGCGTCTGCCGGCACTGGTCTTGGTCTCGCCCTGGTGAAGCAGATATGCAACCGCTACAACTGGAAGATCACTTATATGTTTGAGAACAACCATCATGTTTTTACTGTAAACTTTTGAAGTAACGACTCCCTGTTGCATACCCGCCCGGGAAATTCAGTTTTTCTTCCAAATCCCCTCCCATTTTTGCGAAGCATAAAACTGATAAATGAAATACCTGTTCTCAATACTTTCATTTCTGTATCTCTATTCAACAGCAGCAGCCCAGCCTGGCAAAGCCACTCTTTCCGGCTCTTTGCGTGATGCCGGTTCAAAGTCGCCTTTATCATTTGCAAACATTACATTGAAAGCCGCTGCAGACAGCGCTTTTACTGCAGGCACCATTTCCGGTGAAGACGGCCGGTTTTCCCTTCCCGATATCAAGAGCGGCAATTATGTATTGATCGTTTCCATCACAGGATATCTCTCAAAAACACAGCCTGTACTGATCGGGCAGTTAAGTAATTTCCTGGATCTAGGTAATATAGAACTGGAACAAGACAGCCGTACATTGAGCGAAGTGACAGTATCGGGCAAACAGGAAACCATTTCTTCCCAAATGGATAAAAAAACTTTTACAGTCGCCGGCAATATCAGCCAGGCCGGAGGGTCTGTACTGGAAGCAATGAAAAACCTGCCAGGCATAACTGCAGGGCAGGATGGAAAAGTATTGCTTCGCGGCAGTGATAAGGTTATGATATTGATAGATGGTAAACAAACCGCACTGACCGGTTTTGGCGGTCAAAGCGGGTTGGACAATATTCCTGCTTCCGCTATTGAAAAGATCGAGATCATCAACAACCCTTCTTCCAGATATGATGCAGCAGGTAATGCAGGCATCATTAATATCATTTATAAAAAAGAAAAGAAACAGGGCTTTAATGGAAAGATCGGGCTCGCAGGAGGAGCAGGTGCATTATGGATAAAAAAAGAAAATTATCCCGGTATCCGTCCTCAATATCATATAACACCAAAAATCAATCCCTCGCTCTCACTGAATTACCGGAAAGATAAAGTCAATCTCTTTTTCCAGGGAGATAACCTATACACAAAAACACTGAATAAAAATGAGTTTGTCGACCGGTTTTACGACAACGGCGACACAGTAAAACAGCAAACCAAAAGAAACAGGACAACTAATATCGTTACAACCAAATTAGGCATGGACTGGTTTGTCGATGCCAGCAATACGTTTACTGTTTCAGGTTTATTTTCCAGCGAAAAGATCCTGGACCGTGGCGATGAACCTTTTTTTAACGGCGATTTTTCACAAAGACTCCGGCTCTGGCAATTCCTGGAAGATGAGTTGAAGACCACTGCTACCGCTTCGGCAAGCTGGCAACATCGTTTTAAGCAACCAGGAAGATTATTAAGTGCAGGGATTAATTACACCTTTCACCGGGAAGATGAAAAATACTTTTTTACGAATTTCATGCCTTCCTATACAGGATTGGATTCATTTAAGCTGCTTTCCGATGAACATGTAACTGATCTCACTGTCGATTATGTCCATCCGCTGAAACAAGGTCGTTTTGAAGCAGGCTTGAAATTCAGAAGGCGTTATATCCCAGTCAACATGCAATTCAAACCCGGCGTGCACTCCCCGCTTGATTCAGCAGCCGGCGGATATGCCAGTTATGGAGAAACCATTCCGGCAGCTTACGGAAACTATATCTACGAAAATGAAAAGCTGGAACTAGAAGCAGGCTTGCGTGTTGAATATGTGAACCTGGATTATTACGTCAATCCCAATCATCCAGTTTATAAAAGTGACGGCTACCACTATTTCCAACCCTTCCCCAATCTCCGTATAGCTTACAAGATCAATGACCGGAATAAATTATCATTCTTCTATAACCGCCGTGTAGACCGGCCGAATGAGGTGGATATCCGCATCTTTCCAAAATATGACGACGCAGAGATCATTAAAGTGGGAAATCCTGCGCTCCGCCCCCAGTTCACCAATAATTATGAATTGGGGTACAGAACAGGCTGGAATAGTGGTTATCTTTTTTCATCCGTTTACCATAAACGAATGAAAGGAACAATCACCCGGATAGGATCAGTAGTGCCTGGCAGCGATCTTATCTATAATATTTTCCAGAATGCAGGCAAGAGCTATAGTACAGGTATTGAACTATTGCTCTCACAAAACATAGATCGCTGGCTTACGCTGAATATTAACATGAACGGCTACCAAAACATTATTGATTCGTTCTCTGTACTGAATAAATACCCATCAGAAAACTTATTTACAGCAGCAAAAGAGGATATATTTTCCGGCAATATCAAATTCAATGCGTTGCTTCATTTTGCAAACAAAATAGAAGGCCAGTTCACAGCTATTTACCAGGCACCTGATCTTGTGCCCCAGGGTAAAACCTATTCCCGTTTCTCCATTGATCTTGGCCTGAAGAAAAGCATTCAGAAAGGCAATGGTGAAATATTTATAAATGCAACAGATGTGGCCAATACAATGAGGTTGAAAAAAGAAGTAAATGGAAATGGCTTCCGCTACATCAGCTCAGATTATTATGAAACTCAGGTAGTCAGGCTGGGATATAATTATAAGTTTTAGTCAGGCGCATCCCGGCAAACTAAACTTTATTAATAAGTTGGGCTTCCATAAACAGTTGGGTACTTTTTTGCCGCCTGGCAATATTCTTCAGTAGTATGTCCAGGGCAGCTGCTCCTATTTGATGCAATGGTTGTTGAATATAACTTATTGGCATCGGGAGGAAATCAAATATCTCTGTTTTATCGAAGCTTGCAATTCCTATATCAACCTGTTGTGCATTCAGGTACCGAAGTCCTGGTAAAACTGTTTTATTGGAAATAAAAAGGATAGCATCAACGGGCTGGCTGAGCGATAATAAACCGGCAACAGCAAGAGGAACTTCCTCTTCTTCTTTAGACAGCGTGACCTTTTTAAGCAGTTTGGCACCCATTTTTATACCGGCTTCTTTCAAAGCGGTTTTATATCCTTCCTCCCTGTCCTGAAGGTGTATCAAACTGGTATTATACGAAATCATTCCGATCCTCCTCTTTCCTTGTTTTATGAGCATGTTCACAGCACTTTTAGCTGCTTCATGATTGTCAATGCAAACACTGTTGACCGGAAGCTCAGGAAAATACCTGTCCACCAACACAAAAGGGACCTTTCTTTTATGAAGTGATTTTATTAATTTATCAGCACCCTCTGGCGGTAAAACGACTAATCCATCCACCTGTCGGTTGATAAATGTATCAACCAACAACTCACATTTATCAATTCTTTCATCGGAGCTTCCAAAGATCACAGTATAACCATGGCTGTATGCTTCATCTTCAATGATACGGGCCAGTCCGGATGAATAGGGATTGGATATATCAGCTACGATCAATCCGATAGTATTGGTCTTATTTATTTTAAGGCTTTTGGCTACCTGGTTTGGTTGATAATGCAGGCTGGCAGCTACTTTCTTTATTTTCCTGGCCACTTCCTCCCCGATCCTTCCCTGCATCCGGTTGTTCAATACGTATGAAACCAGTGCGGTGGACACACCCACTTTTTGTGCGATATCTTTTAATGAAATCCTCTTTTTCATAACATCAGGCTGTTTTCAAAGATACTCTAAAACGAAAGCAGATTACTGAGAATCAATATTAAACGGAGATATTTCCGAAAAAGTATGTTAATTGTTTAATCGTTTAAACGTAATTTCTTACCTTCGTGTACTGAACACACAATAATCCGGATGATCATGAAAACTTTTACATCCATCGCTGTTATTGAATGCAGCCATTCAGCTTCTTCGTTGTGGAAATCTGCAACAAGCCCAGTGAACGGCGGCAACCTGAAAAAAGTTCTGCCAAAAGGATCTTTTACACGCAATCTCTCCAAACAATTTCCTGAGGCAGAGATTGTCAGCAATAGCAACGATATATTGAACGACGAATCAATTGACCTTGTAATCCTGGCCGATCCGGCCAGCAGTGACCTCGGAATAGCGGCAGCAGCACTTGAAGCGGGAAAAAGCGTACGGATACTTTAAAGACGATATGAAAATTCAGATCAGGAGTTCATCAAAGGACACTGATTTGATACTTATGAAAACAACGATTGCCTGCTTTTACAAGCAGGCATTTTTTTTATAAAAAACAGCACACATAAATCAATAACAGAAAGATCATTCATCAAACAATTATCATTCTTATGTTAAACTATAGCAACATGAAAACAACAAATCTTATTTTAACAACCTGGCTGAAAGCATTCAGGCCTTTTACGGGAGATTCAATCCCTGCAAAGCATAGTATTATTGTAAAAAAGTCAACTGCAGTAAAACAGCAAGCTAAAGAAGACAAGGACACCAGTAAAAAAGAATTTCAAAGAAAAGCGCATATCGGGAATTTCTTTGCTGGAGCTCATTGCGTTTTTGATCCGAGATTAATTCGTTAAAGGTATATAACTGCCTGCGGCATCGCAGGCAATAAACAGGGTAGCGAATTTACAATTCGCCCCTCAGGTACTGCAATGCCACAGAGCCTTTTATCGCCCATGTTTGTCTTGTCATCGGTTGCCCGGCAAAAATAACACCAGTGAAACGGTAAACGATTTGATCATCTGCTGTCCTGAATTTCCCAAAAACAGGAGCACCCGAATAGCCCTGAGCTGCATAAGGTTTGATAAAATAATAATACCGCGCTGTTCCGCTTAAGATAGCCCGGGCACTATCTGAAGAACCAGGAAAGTTCACCCTAAGGGAAGCATCATAATCAGCAAATCCCTGTTGATTAACCTGCCCGGCCAGCATTTGCTGCTGGGAGTAGAAAGGTGGAATATTCCCGAGTCCTGTCGGAAATCCAAACACCGCCACTTCTTCCGGCACAGCATTGAGATATGCCGGATCAACGAGGTCGTTAATAAGATGAATATCTGCATCAACCGGCAGTTCCAATGGTACTTTTAGAAGATCAATACGATCGACCATGCTGAATATCTCTGTTTTGCCGATAGCAGTATCACTAACATCAATAGCCAGGATCTTCGATCCACCGGAATCTTTTACAGGATATTTGAGGTATAAGGTATCTGAATTGAAAGTGATCGTCTTCTTAAGCGGGCTCATGCCTTTGATCGCATGATAATTACTGACAAGAAAAGTAGTATCACCTGAGCGGTAGAAAAATGCGGTGCCTGTGAATTGTTGTTTGCCTGTAACAGCAAAAATGGGATAACTGTATTTCCCCAGGCTATCCTTTTCGTCCAACTGTGCAGACGAGATGTATGGATATAATAAAGCACTAACAGATATCAGCCAACACAAATACGGCGCTTTCATAGTGTGTGTAAATTACTAAACGCCGGCGGAAAAAGGGTTATAGAAAATACATATAAATGTTAAAGAAGATCATTCACATTCCTATTCCCTGGTCTTTTGTTCCATCTGCGCAATGATCTTATTTACCTCTGTTTCAGTGGATCGCAGCTTTCCCTGGCAATAAGTGATCAATTCAGAAGCCCGTTTCACTTTCTGTGCAAGCACATCTACTGAAACAGATTCATTCTGTATTTCTTCTGCTATAGATGTTAATTCCCGATAAGCTTCTTCATACGATAAAATCTTTTCCGTCATATATTATTTTTTGTTTTACAGTGGACAGGATCTCCACTTCTTTTAATATTATAGAAATATCTTTTCCTTCTTCTATCCTGCCGGGATCACTGGTGATCTCATCATTCACTTTTACAATAGCAAATCCTTTTTTCAAAATATTATCCGGCGCCATCATTTTTGTAACTGTTTTATGATGGATCAAATAAGCATGTTGGTTTTTCAGGAACTGGCTTTTGAATATTTTAATATTCGAAATAATATTTATCAGGTCATTCTTATATGTTGATACCAGTATCCTGGGCTGGGTGGCGATCAAAGAGCTCAATTGAACCAACTCACTTTCCCTGTCAAACAATATCTCCCGGGATCTGTTCACCATTACCTGGTGGGCTTCTGTCAAAAACTTCCGGCTCTCAGACAGCAGGGCCTGTGTTTGATTAGAAACAGAAGCCTTGATCGAAGCAAGGGCATTGCCATGTTTCGAAAGCAGTTGCTGCGATTTGATCACTATTGTTTTCTGTATTTCTATCAGGCGGTCTTCAAAAGACCGGTTATGTGCAATGATCCATTCGGCCGCTTTTGTAGGGGTCTTTGTTGCCGTATGCGCCATCATGTCTACGATGGTATGGTTCACCTGGTGCCCGATACCGGTGATGATCGGGATAGGAAATTTCGCCACGATCTTTGCCAATGGATACTGATCAAAGATCAGGAAGTCTGTTTGTGCACCACCACCACGTATTATCACTACTACATCATATACTATTCCTGACTTAAACACATCCAGCAATTTGTTATAAATAAGCTCTGCTTTCACTTCTCCCTGCACAATGGTATAATAAGGATGTACCTCCACTTTATACCCAAAGCTGTTTGATTCCAGGGTATGCAGGAAATCCTGTAGCCCTGCAGATGAACTCGAAGTGACCACGGCCACTTTCTGGATCACAGCCGGAAGTGGCTTCTGTTTATTTAGTGTGATATACTGATCACCTGCTTTCCTGATAAAATCAGGATGGTCCGTTATCAGTTTCAGCAGGGTCTGCTGCTTTTGCAATTCGAGTGCACCAATGGTAAAATTGCTGTCCACATCCAGCAAGGTCAGCTTAAGCCCGTAAGATGCATGGTAGTTTACCGATACTTTCATCATTACCTGGATATCATTCCTAAACTGCTGGCCGGTGACACGCTGGAACTCAAGTATCCTTTCATGTCCCTGTGACCAGGCAGCAGCCTGCATTTTGGCAATGATCTGTGTGCTGCCACCGTCTTTCTCAACCAGGTCGAAATAATGATGCCCTTTACCCGACTGAAAACTATAATTGGTCACTTCTGCCACAATCCAGTATTGCTGATTGTTGAATGTGGCGTTAATGGCTTTCGCTATGGAGCTGGTCAGCTCAGATAATCGTATGTGTGCTATGGGCGACAAAGAATGCAAAAATACTATTATTCCCACTGGATAACACTTCCGGGGTTTTATTGGGAATTCAAATTATCTCCCCAATTTTGCTGAATATGAAAGTCATTATCACCGGCACTACCGGCATGGTTGGCGAAGGCGTGTTGCATGTTAGCCTGCAGGATCCACGGATAAAATCCGTATTGATCATTAACCGCAAAACCCTTGGGCGCACTCATCCCAAATTAAAAGAGGTACTGCACACTGATTTTTATGATCTTTCCGCGATAGAAGATGATTTAAGAGGATATGATGCCTGTTTCTTTTGCCTTGGTGTTTCTTCTATTGGCATGAAAGAGCCCGACTATTATAAAGTGACTTACACACTAACCCTGCATGCAGCAAACACATTGGTAAGGATCAACCCCGGCATGAGTTTTTCTTACATCTCGGGTGCAGGGACTGACAGTTCTGAAAAGGGGCGAAGCATGTGGGCAAGAGTGAAAGGAAAAACAGAAAATGATCTTATGAAATTGCCGTTCAGGCAGGTATTTGCTTTCAGGCCCGGCTTTATTAAACCAATAAAAGGATTATCGAATACACACGGCTTTTACAGATACATTGGCTGGCTCTTCCCAATCGGAAGAGCGGTTTATCCGGGTGGCTTCTGCACCATGGAAGAACTGGGATCAGCAATGATCAATGCTGCGGTGAACGGAACAAGTAAAAGAATTATCGAAGGAAAGGATATTATACAGCTTGCAAAAACAAAGCCCTGAGGCCTGGTATACCTAGTCTCTCTTATAAAGTATTCCATCTTTCATCACTAGTTTTACCTGTTCCAGTGTTTTTATGTTCTCTACAGGATTTCCCTGTACAGTAATGATATCTGCCAGCGCATCTTTCTGGATACTGCCAACTTTCCCTTTCCAGCCGAATAAAGCAGCATTGCCACTAGTGGCAGCTTTCAACACATCTATTGCCGGCATACCGTATTCGACCATCTTTTCGAGTTCGATCCAGTTTTTTCCGTGAGAGAACACACCAACATCTCCACCAGCGCAGATCATAACACCAGCATCGAGTGCCAGGCGGAAGCTTTTACGCTTTTGTTTTACACGCTCTGGTTCAGGATCACTGCCTGGCTTCCAGCCATTGTACAGGCTGATCGATTCATCTGCTGCGATAGTGGGGCAAAATGCGACCCCTTTTTCTTTCATTAACCGGAAAATCTCTGGCGTGCCATTGCTGCCATGTTCAATAGTATGCACACCTGCAAGTATAGCCCTGCGCATTCCTTCTTCAGTGCTGGCATGGGCCACCACATATCTTCCGCTGGAAGCTGTTACTTCTACCACTGTCTTTAATTCCTCCAGCGTAAAAGTAGGCATGGCCTGGTCACCTATCCCCCACCGATAATCAGCATATACTTTAATCAGGTCGGCCCCTTTACCAATTTGTGTCCGCACTTCCCTGATCAGCCCTTCTTTTCCATCTGCTTCGGCTGCGCCCCGGGGCAGATCCAGTTCGGGTATTTCATTTTTAACACCATAACTGCCGGTTGCAACGATAGCACGGGTAGCAATTATCAGCCTTGGGCCGGGGATTATGCCTTTTTCAATACTTTGCTTTAATCCAACATCATCATATTCCGCACCTTCTGTTCCTAGATCACGTAAAGTGGTAAATCCCGCGAGCAGGGTGGCTTTTGCATGTTCAGCAGCGCGGATAGCCCGTTCAGCCCGGGATTCTTTCAGCAGTTGATCTTTCCAGCTCACTTCATTGTAAGGATGGAGAAAAAGATGTCCATGCCCTTCTATCAGACCAGGGAGCAATGTTTGCCCGGGGAGGGAAATAGTTTTTACCTGTGCAGGGACAAGGAAAGAGCCGGGCTTGCCTGCGGCAATGATCCGGTTACCTGATACCAATACCTGCCATTTATCCTGCATTTGCTGACCGTCGAAAACACGGTCGGGCTGGAGAAGATAGGCAGTATCATTTCTTTGAGCGAATGCAATTGCTGTAAGTAAGATCAGGTTGACAGATAAGGCGAGGAAACGTCGCAGCATGAGTCTTTTTGTTCAAACTTAGTTATTTGAAGGGAAGATTGAAAACGAGAATGTTCAAGAATACAGGATTAATCCTAACTAATGCCAATCGCCATTATTTTCTGGCAGTTACAAGATCGAAATAGAGCAGCCGTGTACCTTCTCTTTCGTTTTCAATATTTAAATAATTGAAGCCATTTTTCAAGTAAAATTCCAACGACTGCACATAGGCATCTACTGTAAGAAAACGGCAACCAGCTCTATTATCTGCCCGAAACCAGGTTTTTAAATAATCCATATCATTGTCCCAATACCTCTGCTCTTGCATTCGTTGCACACGCCTAGCCTACCCAGTTTTACTGCAGGGTAGTCTTTTCTTCTTTTATTGGGAGGGATTCCCTTACTTACCTGGCTATTCCAGAAATTTTTACTCTTTCCATCTTCCAGCCTGACCTTATCATTACTTAACGTAAAAAAAGCAGCTACTTTTTCTTCGTCTTTCAACAGATAGGTAACACCTAATAATTGCTCCTGCTGCCCGAATGAAGTACTCTTCAGGAAATCATTTAAATCCGTATCATCGCAATCAAAATCCCATACCAAATCGTTTTGATTCAATCGAACAAAATTAAAATGAGAGATCTTCATCGAACCTGGCAATTGATTTTAGCTTCAGATAATTTTCCTTCATCCTGATCAGAATTTCCGGGCTCACCTTATGTTTGCCTTCATCAACCTCCCTCATTCGTTTCAAAAAACGTTTAGCAGCTTTTCCCTTTAGAGCGGGTGTATCTTTTATCGGTCTTGCCATTTTACATTATTTATAAAGTGAAATAATAATTATACCCGAGACATTCCCCTAATAAATGCCACTGAGAAAATACTCGCACGATTTTCATTTTTTTTCAAACATTTTAAACCTGTGCCTGTTATACTAATCTTACACAAGATAGACTGCTTCAGAGCCAAGGCAAGGGGAAAAACAACGGGTATAAATGTTTTTTAAACAAGAATACAGCATATTACCTGCCCCCTGTGCGCTGACTGCCCATTAAGATTTTATTATCCTTATTTAATATTCTTCTTGCACAAACAGGCATTGTGTTTGAACTATTAACAACAATAAAATTTCTTTACAATGAAAAAATCCTGGCCCGGCATCGCCCTGGCGTTGCTCATCTTCACAGGTTGCGCTAAAGACCCGCTGAACAACCTTAGCTCCGATGAAGCCCGACTTTATATCACCAATCACAATGATAGTGCTTCATTCTCTTCTTATACCTCTTTCAGAGTTGCTGATTCCGTGGCAGTTATACATAACAATCAATTACAGGAAAAAGCCCGCACCGATTTTGACGCCCAACTGATCGAAGCAGTGGCTGCCCGCATGCAACAAAACGGTTATACCCCCGTACAAACAGGCACAACCCCGGATATCGGTATCACCATCAGCCGGGTGTACAATGATTATACAGGTGTGATCAGCTATCCTGACTACTGGGGCGGCTATGGGGGATACTGGGATCCCTTCTATTGGGGTTACCCCGGTTATGGGTATTATTTTCCCGGCATTATCGGCACTTACACCGTTACTGACGGCGCCATTTCAATCGATATGTTTGACATTAAAAATGCAAAAGCCAACGATAAACTGGATTTTCTCTGGAATGGCCTGATCCGCGGGTCGGGAACATTTACATCAGCCAATATCAACAAAAACGTACAGGCATTATTTGACCAGTCCACTTATTTAAAACGCAATTAATTCAAATCTTATCAGCCATGCGATCTTATAAATCATATATACTGCTCATCGCCGTCATGTTCATTGCGGCCGGCAGTTTTGCCCAACAGGGAGAATTCAGGCTCACTGCCAGCTATGCTGCAGCTATCCCTGTGGGAAGCTTTAAAGACAATATTGTTTCCAAAACATCCTTCCGGGGTGTTGACGTGAATCTTTTATATGGAGTAACCCCTAAACTTTCTGTTGGCCTTACTACAGGTTACCAGGATTTTTATGAAAAATATCCCCGCCAGGTATACAAACTGAGTGACGGCAGCGATATCTCTGCCGTTATTTCCAATTCCGTTCAGCAAATTCCTTTCCTTGCTACAGCCCGGTATGATTTTATCAGTTCTGGCCTGTTAAGGCCTTATGTACTTGCCGGTGTTGGCGGACAACTGGTATTGAACAGGCAATTCCTCGGTGAGTACACCAACGATAATACAAACAGGTTTGCATTTGCAGCAAGACCTGAAGCTGGCATATACATTCCTTTTGGAAAAGAAGCCCATACAGGAATAAACCTGGGAGCTTATTATAATTATATTCCTTACAATAAAGGTTCTATCGATAATATGAACTCTATAGGAATTAAATTAGGTATCGGTTTCCCAATGCGGGATTAGGTTCAAGGCAGGAAGATCAAACTGAATAATATTGCATGTAAATACGACTTGTATTACTGTCTCAACAGTGCCCTCTTAAGACAGTAATACAAGTCTGTATGTTTAAAATTTCCAGTCAAATAGTATCTTGCGGAAAAATAAATTTGGACCAGCTCACTTTATTCCCCACTGCATTGCTCAAACAGGATCCACTCTATGTTTTCGCACTTCAAACTGAAGCAGCATCTGAGTTTTCTGATGTAGACACTCTCTTCACCGGCGTTGGTAAGCTACACTCAGCTTTCACCCTTATAAAGCGCATTCAACAGAAAAGACCCAGCCTTATCATCAATCTTGGCTCAGCCGGCAGCAACACTTTCGCCCGTGGCGAAGTAGTCTGCTGCACCCGTTTCATACAGCGAGATATGGATGTAACAGCACTTGGATTTGAAAAATACCAAACCCCTTTTTCAACTGAACCGGTTATTTTCAATTATGGCTATCATCTCCATGATCTGCCACAAGGCACCTGCGGCAGCGGAGACAGCTTTGAAGTTGACCACCGGGTTACCGAGTATGATGTAATAGATATGGAAGCCTATACACTGGCCTGGATAGCAAAACAGGAACAGGTCCCCTTTCTTTGTTTGAAATATATTTCTGATGGGGCTGATGGAAAAGCTGCGGAACACTGGCAGATAGCCGTACAACACGCTGCACAGGCCCTGAAAAAAGCTATCAGCTCTATTTCCTGATCAATTTTTAAAAATACGTCTCGGCCGTAAGCCCGAAATTGATCAGCAGATTTTCCCTGCGCGTACGGGAAAGTTTATTGTAGTTAACAGCTGTTGTAATCCCCAGCCATTTTCTCAACTTGAGCGTTAAACTACTGGAAGAACGGATAATATAATCATCAAATCCTGATAAGGACGGTTGCCAGAAATGCGAACCGTCAAATACCAGCAGGTCTTTAACTTCCCACCGGTATTTGATCCGCAACGAATTCCTGAATGTCTGGTATTCATCCCTCGTTTGCGGGTTCAATTGCAGATCATTCGTTTCATATAATATCCCATCACTTACTACCAGCTCCAGATCTTTCCGGTTGAAAATATTATACCCAATGCCTGCACCAGCCTGAAACTGGTGATTGATCTTTAAAGAGTAACTTGTTGTAAAGGTGGCCAGCCCCCAGTAATACAGGCGCTGCATATTTTTCAGCAGATCAAAATTCAACCCGGAAGAAAAGTCATTATTGGTAAGATTGGATCCCTGCTTTCCATATATCCATGCATTGCTGCTGTTCAGGGTTATTTTTTTCTTATTTACTGTAAATGACACTGCATTATTCAACACATAAGAGCGGCCATCATTCGTGTTGTTGAACACGCCTGTAGCTGCATATTTTAACTGATGATGAATACTGTCATTGAATTGGGCAATTACTTTACTGCTTAATACCATCCAGAAAATAAAAAACGCACATTGTTTCATAACGACCGGTTAACAACTGGCGCGAAGTTAGTAAAACAATGTGCGCATGCTGCGCAAAAAATAGTCGTTCCGGCAATCGCTTATAAAGACTCTGTATACTTTTTAAAATTATCCAGGATAGCCTGCCATCCGCTTCTCTGCATCTCCAATGGATTCGTACCCTCTGCTTCAAATGTCTCCACAACCTTTGTATCATTTCCTTCACGGGTGAAGATAACTTCCACTTTACGGCCATCCCCCATTGTATACTGGATCAGTTCATGCTCTTTTACATTGTCATATACTCCGCCAAAATCGAAGCTGTAGCTTCCGTCTTTGGCAGCCATTGTTGTAGAAAAAGTTCCACCTGTGTGGATATCATTTGTAGCTGCAGGCGCATGCCAGTCGTCTGAAGCATGACACCAGTTCATGATGTGTTCTGGCTCATTCCAGGATTTCCATACTTTTTCAACTGGTGCTTTCACGACCGCTTCTACTGTGATCCGGTTTTTAGTTGCTGTTTCCATACCCTTGTTTTTATTTTTTTGTTATTTGATAATGCAAACATAAGTAGCATTACAGGAAAGGACAATGTGTGAGAACGACTTCCAGCGGGCAATTTGCGACATTTGACATTATCGTTCGCATTCCTATCTGTTGATTAATGAAATCAATTCATCAAGCATTCTCTCCTGCGCTTCCAACTGGCCTGTTTCAGCTTCCACATTCACGTAGCTTTTTTTCTTCCTGCCATAATATACACTCAACGATCCGTCATCAGTCGCCCGCCCGTTATGCTGCAATACCACATTATACCCTTTCTGGCTTAGGTTTCTGTAAAGACCGGCATCAGTAGTGAAAAAGAAATTATCCGGGTCATGCCCTGTTCCCTGGTGCACCAAAGATGCTTCCCGGCCGTATTCATTTCCCGGCAAATAGCTGACAACAGATAAATTTCCATCATCATTATTATGCAGCGCAATGATGGTACTGGCAGATGAAGGGATTTTTGAGCAGATAAACCGTGCAAATCTCCTTACTGTCTTTACCGCACTCACCGGACTGCGGTCATTTTGCTTTTCAAGGTCCTGCTTTATACCCGCATCTGTAAAAATACGATTGGGGTCGAACCGGAAGACCCGGCCATTTTGAGAGAAACTAATAAAGCGCTCGTTATCGTTCTCTATATTGATCAGTAAGCCTCCCCTTCTTTCCAGCACTCGCCTGGCGGCTTCAAGGGAAGTATTTTCATTATGATGAAGATTGATGAGCACCGTACGCACATTAGTGCCAAACCGGATCATTTTAATAAGGATCTTCTTATCTCCCAGCACACAGGAAACCGTTTTTTCCCTTCCCGTGAGCCGGGGTGGTTGGGCGATTGCTGCAAAGCATAGTCCAATCGACAATATCCAGGCGATAAATAATTTCATATAATATCATTTCGCTTTCAGGATCCTCCCGGCTATATTCTTTCCACTTATCAAAGCAGCTTCCACTGTTCCGGGCGATGGCCCTTCATAAAAAGCTTCACCTGCGAAATAAACTGCATTGCCAGGAGCTGTATTAAATAATTGCCTCACCTGTGCAGAAGATGGGGTAACATAGCTATATCCGCCACCAGCCCATTCATCCCTTGCCCAGTTGAACACGTGTGATGCATTCAGCAAGGATTGTACCGTCTCACCCTTCATCTTAAAAATATTGGCCAGTGAATGCAGGGCCATTTGTAATAATTCCTCTTTTGATGTATTGCTCAATTCATCTGCAGGCGGGCCACCCAGCCAGCCAGTGAATGCGGTTTCATTACCTGCCTGCGGCCACCAGGTGGGAACCTTTTCATCACTGATGATAAAACCGATATCCCTGTTATAGCGGTTCCAGAAAGGCTCACTGAACTCGAGGATGAATTTTATAACACTGCCATAGCCCATTTGCTGAGTGGCATCCAGGTATGCATCAAGAGACGGCACAAAACTGATTGCATCATTTGCCTGGCGGCTTTGCAATAAACCAAGTGGAATGGTAATTATTATCTTATCTGCATCAAAAACAGTTTGCGGGTCTTTATATGCTCTAACCGAACCTTCTTTCCATTCGATCAGCTTTATGGCGGTGTTGGTATAAATGGAGCATCCATTCCTGATACATTCGTTTTCGAGGAAACGGATCAGCGACATATATCCTTTATCAATCCGGAAATTATTAGTGGTTTCGTTTGTCCATTCCTCCAGCAGGGCTTTAAGGCTTACACGATTGATATCTGCCAGGTCAAACCCTTCTGCAAACCGGCCGATATGATGCCGGAGGGTATGATCTTTTTCTGATGCATAATATTTATTCAGGAAAGAAAGCATGGAGATATCTTCCTTTTCCTTTTTCATTTTATCTAGTAATTCTTCCCATCCTTCAATGATCTCATCCGATTCTTCCCATTTTCCATCTTTTACATTGAATATATTCCCTTTGGCATGGGAACAGGAAAGACCAGCTTCTTTCAATAATTGGAAAGTCAATGGCAATTCACCATGTATAAACTCGGCGCCTCCCTCCAGGTGCATGGCAGAGCCATTCTTATAAATAGTCCTGATCCGCCCTCCTGGTTGATCACGGGCTTCCAGTATGGTTATTTTACAGTAAGGGCTTAATTCCCGGGCTGCCATTAAACCGGCAGCACCTGCTCCTACGATAATAATATGTTGGGCTGATTTTTCTTTCACAAATTAATCTTCGCCAAATCTATACCAACTGCTGCCGCTGATTGTCGGAAGCACGGATCGAATGTTTCCAAAATCTGTATTGATTATACATAAGGACATTCACAAAAGCAGATAAGATAAAAAGAAGCAGCATAAAACATAATCTGAAAACGTAACGATTGGATTCAAGCACCAGCAGGCTGCCACTTTTATTACTTCGAAGCGGGATCAGTTCATTGATGGGAAACTCAGCAGACCGGCAGCCAGGACCATGAACATCTACTTTATGTAATTTACCCCCATATTCCACACTCACATATTTGTCCCATCGCTTGCACACGCTTGCATTATCAATTACTTTCCCCTCCACCTTTATGCCGTTCCTTGAAAGATAATAATCCCTTATTGCATAAAAGGCAAGAAAGGAAGTGCAAACAATCATTATGAGCGCACCGATAATACCTAATAGCAGTTTGTTCTTTTTCATCAGGCGAATCGTTGGTATAGTTTTACATTGGTCCGGTGGTTTGTAATTAAATATACTTATCTCCCGTTGAAATTCAATACATCATACCCATAAAAGAAATCCGGGTTTATCTTAGTGCATACATGGCCCCTTTTTTGCCTTACAGTAAGGATAAAGCCATTATCAAATCTTAACCCTGAGGATGAAACGACTGATCATTTCATTATCCTTTTTTGTACCCGTTGCCCTGCATGCCCAGAAGGCATCGAATACACTCCCCCAGAATAAGCCTGTGGTTGATACTACAGGAATGAAAGACCTGATCGATGTAGCCAAAGACCTCTTTCATATCAGCCCCCAAAAAATCCAGGAGAAGAGGGAAAAAAAGATCTATTTCTCGCTGCTACCCTTCAGTAATGCACCGGGCGGTACCGGCAGGGCATTGGTGACCAGCACTACCGCCGGCATGTACCTGGGACCCCGCCAAACTACGTACAAATCAAGCGCCACTTTTGCTCCATACTGGAATTTTAAAGGCCGTTTTGGATTACCACTGCGGACCAGCATTTGGCTTTCCGGCAATACCTGGAATATACAGGGCGATATGCGCTTCCTGGTATACCCCCAGCATACCTGGGGTATCGGCAGTTCGAGTGACAACGATAAAAAGATACTTGTGGACTATAAATATATCCGCTTCTACCAGGCAGCACTCAAACGCATCCATTCTCATTTCTTCGTGGGAATGGGATATAATCTTGATTACCGTTTTAATATCCGGAGCAATGATTCCACCCTTGATCTGAAAACATTTACCGGTTATCCCTTTGGCACCAATAGCCACTCCCTTGCTTCAGGTATCAGCTTACAGGCTGTGTATGATACACGTCACAACCTGATCAACCCCCTGCCGGGATTTTATGCCAATCTCACCTACCGCATCAACCCCGGCTTTTTAGGCAATTCACAACCCTGGCATTCGATCTATGCGGATGT
Organism: Chitinophagaceae bacterium; assembly: GCA_036262095.1. Classification (GTDB taxonomy): domain Bacteria; phylum Bacteroidota; class Bacteroidia; order Chitinophagales; family Chitinophagaceae; genus Terrimonas_A. Next base: position 29,403 of record DATAJQ010000054.1, read on the forward strand.
GCGCAAATACATTTCCCTTAATCCATCCAAACCATCTCAACAAAATACGCTTGCGCTCTGGTCTTATGTCTGGAAAGTGCTGAACAGCGGAGTTCCTTACCTCGATCTTCCCAGTACAGGATGGGACCCCTACAACCGTTCTGCCCGGGGTATTGACCAAAATCGTTACCGTGGCAAAACCCTGATCTATTTTGAAGCTGAATACCGCCGGGATATTACAGCAAACGGACTGTTCGGGTTTGTTCTTTTTGCCAATACCAATACTGTAAGCGGCAACAATAGCCTGTTCAGGGACTGGCATCCTGCTGCAGGCGCCGGCCTCCGGATCAAATGCAGCAAAGTCTCCGGTACCAATCTCGCACTTGATTTCGGATTCAGCAAAGGCTATAAAACAATAATGGTAAATATCAGCGAAGCTTTCTGATACAAGAAATCGTTTTGCACCTGCCACGTATTCAGCTCTGCAGTTGTCAATGGTATCAAAACCTCCTTGACAATTCACTGATTATTACATGAAACATATTACTGTTGCAGCCTTACTCCTTATCTCCCTTTTCTCCTGTAAAAAAGAAACACCAAATACTCCGGACCCGGCAACGGATATTCCTGAATGGACCTTGTTCAACACACTTAACTCACCGCTTCCCGATGACCAGATCAATGCTTTGGCTATCGATAAGCAGGACGTAAAATGGATCGGCACTTCAAAAGGGTTGGTACGGTGGCAGGGAAATGAATGGAAGGTCTTTAATAGTAGTAATTCACCTCTTCCTGCTGATTATGTACAATCGCTGGCCGTGGAAGATAATGGCATTCTTTGGGCTGGCACCGCAGAAGGGTTGATCAGGTTGTCAGGCGATAACTGGCAGGTATACACAACCGCTAACAGCCTTCTAACCCATAAAGGCATCCCCAGCATCGTACATGATGCACAAAGAAGGATCACTTATGTCGGCACAGAAGGCAGCATTATTAAGATCAGTGCCGATAACCGTTGGGATATACTGCTGGAAAATGACAATCCCGTATTGTCATTGGCTGTTGACAGGAATGGGCTGCTCTGGGCAGGTCAGTTCAACTTCTTCGCCTTTACAGGTCGCCTCGGAAAATATGAAAACGGGCAATGGGCCAGCTTCAATCTCGCTACAGCAGGATATCCATCCAGTTTTCCTTATTCTCTTGCTATCGATAAAAATAATAAACCGGTTGTGGCCTTAAGTGGTACGGCTGTAAGAACAGTGGTTCATGTGAATGGCCAGACGCTGGAAGAAATTCCTTATTCTTCTACTGCAGGAGGGGTTAAGGTCCTTTTTGCCGAAGGAGATAAAATCTGGTTAGGCGGGGATCGCTTATCTATGCTGGGCAACAGGGACCATCCCAGTTTTAGCATTCCGGACACTGATTCCCCCATTCTGGCAATTGCAATTGACAGCAAGGGCAACAAGTGGTTGGGGACTCTTTATAGTGGGGTGGTTAGGTATCATGCTAAATAATACCAATACTCTTTCCGGATGCAAATTACAAAGCACCTATTAAAATCACTGACGAAGGATAATCCTGGTATCATTTATGGATCGGTTGGATAAAATCTTTCTGTGGTTGAACCCCGGCCGTCCTCATTTGTTAATTATGAATTCGAATACAGACCGGATCAAAACAAAGCCGATGATCAAACGCTTATTACCTGGCGTCTTCCTGCTGATCACATTCCTGCAGGCTGAAGCACAGAAAGACTGGACACTCAAACTGAATAAAGAGAATATTGCCGTTTACACAAAAACACCGGCCAATTCCGATTTCAAAGCCATTAAAGTAGATTGCGAGCTGAATACTACTCTTACTAAACTCACAGCCGTGGTGCTGGATGCAAATGCCGGCACGGAGTGGGTATACAGTACCAAATCAAGCGTATTGCTAAAACAGGTCTCTCCTTCTGAACTGTATTATTACTCTGAGGTAAAACTGCCCTGGCCGCTCAGCAACCGGGATTTTATTGCACACCTGATCGCCACACAGGACCCAATAACCAAAGTGGTTACTATCAATGGACCGGTTGAGCCTGATTACCTGCCGGAGAAAAAAGGGATCGTACGGGTACATAAATCGTCGGGGAAATGGGTGATCACTCCCAGGGGCTCTAACCGCATAAGGCTGGAATACACATTGGAAACCGATCCCGGCGGGTCTATTCCCGCATGGTTAGTAAATATGTTTGCTACCAAAGGACCTTTTGAAACATTCAAAAGACTGAAAGTTCAACTCGATAAGCCAAAATATGCTTCAGTAAAACTGCCTTTTATTATTGAATAAGTTTTCCATATTAAGATGGGATCCGGAACCAGGGCAACATGGTAATTTCGTTACTGATCAGATTTCTTATGTTATCTTAGGTTTACAAAACCTCTCCGGGTAATGGCGACAGATAAGCAAGGCAAGCGGTGTTATTTACCTTTTATTTTCTTACTGGCCATGGTTAGCTGCGCTTTTACAGGTATTGCTCAAAGCAATACAGACAGCATACTGGTCACTATTGCGCCAGGCTATAATAAAGTAAGCAAGCTGCACCGGCTACTATTCGGTGAAAATTACCGGCAACTATGGGGAGTGCCGGTAAAAGTGCGGGTCGTTCATTTGAGCACTGAAAAAGGCGGACTGAACATTTTGCAGGAAGGCGGAGGCCAGCAAACACGTTCATTACGCCTGCGCGATGGGACAGGCCGTGATTGGGTTTTAAGAAGCGTACAGAAATATCCCGAACGGCAATTACCAGCCAACCTGAAGCAAACAGTTGCCCGCGATATATTGCAGGATCAGGTAACCACTGCCAACCCTTTTGCCGCCATCACAGTTCCTCCTTTGGCAGCAGCATTAAATATTCCCCATTCCAATCCCGAAATAGTTTATGTAGCAGATGATCCTGTACTGGGTGCTTATCAGCAGGAGTTCGGCAACCGTGTTTTTTTACTGGAAGAACGCGAACCGGTTGATTTCAATAAAACAGACAATACTATAAAAGCCCAGGAAAAATTACAGGAAGATAATGATGTAACTGTTGATCAGTCCCTCGTATTAAGAGCACGCCTGCTCGATATGCTCTTAGGCGACTGGGACCGGCATGAGGATCAATGGCGGTGGGAAAGAGTAAAGAACAATAAGGAAACCAGCTATACGCCTATTCCGCGCGACCGTGATCAGGTGTACTACAAGACATCCGGTGTGTTTCCATGGATCGTTTCCCATCAATGGCTGAAATCAAAATTCCAGCCTTATAAAAACTCTATCCGTGATATAAAAGGCTGGAATTTCAATGCCCGGTATTTTGACCGCTATTTCCTTAACCAGCTTAGTGAGGCCGACTGGCGAAGAGAGATCAGTTATGTGCAAACCTATCTCACCGATACATTGATCCGGCAAGCTATCCGCCGGATGCCCGAAGGAATTTACCGGCTTTCAGGTGAAGAGATCATTAATACTATGATCGCCAGGCGCAATAACCTGGAAAAAATGGCATTGGAATATTATCGTTTCCTGTCTGTTTATGTGGATGTACCTGCTTCAGATAAACGGGAACAGTTCATTATAAAACAGGAAGGCAATAACCTGCTTGTAAATATTTATAAATTAAAGAAAGACACATCCAGGAATGACATCATCTACCAGCGCAGCTTTGATCCTGTTATTACAAAGGAAATAAGATTATACGGATTTGACGGCAAAGATGAATTTCATGTGCAGGGGCCTATCTCTTCCTCTATCCGCATCCGCATGGTCGGTGGTGGCGGGGAAGACCAGTTTCATATTGACAGCAATACCAACAACCGGAAAAATCTTTTTATTTACGACCGCTCCGGCAAGAACAATCTTCTCCCCTCCCACCGGCTGGCCAGGATCAGGGTTTCAACAGACAGCCTGGTCAACAGTTTCGACCCCAAGAGTTTCCAATACGATCGTTTTGAACCTGTCATATCTGCCCATTACAATACGGATATCGGCATCAGCCTGATCGCAGGTTTTGCTTACACCAAACATGGTTTCCGCCGGACGCCTTATGCTTTCCGCCACCAGTTGCTTATGGACTATTCCATTGAAAGAAGATCTTTTCTGTTTACCTACTACGCAGATTACAAAAAAGCTTTTGGCAATAACGATCTGAGTATTAATATCACTTCGAGAGGCCCTAATAACGTCAGCAATTTCTTTGGATTGGGCAATGAAAGCGTGTTTGAGGATAAAGACATGAAAAAGATCGGTTATTATCGCAACAGGTATGATGTGGTGAATGCTGATGTGCGCATCAGCCGCACTTACCGGCATCTTACGATCAATGGAGGAATTGGCGGGCAATACTATACCAGTAAAGCAGTCAACAATGAATTCAAATACCTGAAGGAATTCAACCAGCAGCACCCGGAAGAAGATGTTTTTGCCACTCAATATTATGCAGGACTTATTGGCTCCGCAGAACTGGATACCCGGCTGAATAAAGCATTTCCCACCCAGGGCATTCACTGGTACACCAGTCTTTCCGCCATGCGGCAACTCGGTCATCAGCAGGATACATACGGTCAGATCAGTTCGGCATTCAGTTTTTATATCAACCCAGACAAACGGTCGGTTCTTACCGTTGCGAATCGCACAGGCGCTGGTGCTACAATAGGTGATCCTGCCTATTTCCAGTTGTTAAAACTTGGCGGCCCTCAAACCCTTCGCGGTTATCATACCTGGAGGTTTTCAGGAAAAACAATGTTGTATAATAACTTTGAACTACGGTTAAAGCTGCTCGATTTCAATTCCTATCTTTTTCCAGGCTCAATAGGCGTTATTGGCTTTGATGATATCGGAAGAGTATGGCTGCCAGGTGAAAGATCGGATGAATGGCATAATGGTTATGGCGCGGGCATTTATATTATTCCGGTGGAATTGATATTATTGCAATTCTCCAGAGGTTATTCAAAAGAGGGCACCATCAATTATCTTACGATAGGTTACAGGTTTTAAAAACAGCGCTATAAAGCAAAGATGGCTGGCGGTAATTCATAAATAGTAGTATGCTGCTTTAATAGCTTCATTCATTTGCCGGAGCAGCTTTACTCCCTGCCGGATCTCCTTTTCATTGATCCCTGAAAGAACATGTGTATATAAATCCCCGGCTACCTGCAGGGCACGGGCTTGCAGTCTTTTCCCCTGCGCGGTTAAGTAAACATACTTGGCACGGCTATCTGCATCATCTCCCTGTTGACGGATCAGTCCCAGCTTCTTCAGATTGATCAGTACCCGGGTAATGGTCGTTTTATCCCGTTCCAGCCTTTTGCTGATCTCCTGCTGGGGAAGACCGTCCTGCTGTGAAAGCAGGACGAGGATAGCAAACTGTTCTGCAGTAACAGCAATACCCTGCTTTTGAAAAGACAGGGTCAGCAACCGTGCAAACTGGTGCGCAAAGGAAGAAACCAGGTAAGTAATATTACTATTTAAAGGGAGCGGAGACATGATCAATTTAGATGTATATACAACTAAATTAATCATTCTCCAGGAATTTTTCCCTCTCAAAAACCCTTTTCCCCTTGGAAAGTGCCCTTCAGAACGGGATTTCCCCTATGAAAACCCGGCTTTTTCTTCATTTTTTCCGGGAACCGGAAGCAGTACCTGAGGGGTTAAAACCGCTTGGTTCTTCATAGGGGAAAATCCGTACAATCCACTACCAGCAAGGGTTTTACCAGGGTAATGAAAAAGCTGTTGCTGCCCGCCAAACGGTTTTCATAGGGGAAAACAGCTTTTTCGGAAGGAACTTATAAACACTTCATCAACATTCCGTGGAGAATTTGGTATTTTGTATATAAAGCAATTCCTTATATTAGCTACGGTTTAAAACGTAATTTTATTACTAACCATTAAATTCAGCACAATGCCTACAAAGAAAAAAGCAGCAAAGAAAGCCGCTAAAAAAGTAGCAAAAAAAGCTGCCCCTAAGAAAGCAGCAAAAAAAGCAGCTCCTAAAAAAGCAGCAAAAAAAGTAGCTAAGAAAAAATCAGCACGCAAACCCAACGCGGCATTCATGAAACCACTGGCACCAAGCGCAGCACTCGCAGACGTGATCGGTAATAAATCATTGCCCCGTACAGAGATCATCAAAAAGATCTGGGAATATATCAAAAAGAACAAATTACAGGATACAAAGAACAAACGCATGATCAATGCCGATGCCAAACTGAAAACATTATTTGGCGGCAAAAGCCAGATCTCTATGTTCGACCTGGCTAAGATCGTAGGTAAAAATGTAAGCTAACGCAGCGTGCTATATCTTACAAAAGTTTAAACCCTGGCATTGCCAGGGTTTTTCATTAGTTGTCAGCCTTGCTATGGTTATCTGATAAACTGCTTCGAAATGGCATCATATTTCAGCAACAATTCATTCGATTTCCCCTGCCTGTCAAATATAGCTTCCCAGGTGCTCAACGGTTCCCAGATACATGTGCCCTTTCCTTTTCCATTTGGCAGGTCAAAAGCGATCTTGTTTACATCCTCTTTTAATTGGGAATACTCCACTACTATCACATCCTTATCATAGCGCCTTGCGAGATCGCTCAGATTGTCACGCAGATCATCCAGGGTTCCATGCCATTTGGGATAGTAAGACTCTCCTATTACATCAAAATGAACACCCCGCGCCAGCATATTATCTATAAAAAATACCGATTCATGATTTTGTCCGCCCAGCGCCACATGCAGCATCATGATCACATTCGGGTCCACGGCCTTCACAGCAGCTGTTCCGGCACTTACTAATTGTGCCAGCCCATCAAAATTGCTGACATTACCCTCCGGCCAAACAATACCATGATTGATCTCATTACCTACCTGCACCATATCAGGCACCGTGCCCTGGTCCTTCAACTCCTGCATCACCTTCTTTGTATAGTCATACAATGCTTTCTTCAATTCCGGAAAAGACAACCCTTTCCAGGCGGCTGGTTTGTATTGCTTACCAGGGTCGGCCCAGTAATCGCTGTAATGAAAATCCAGTAATAGTTTCAGCCCTGCCGCTTTCACCCTTTTAGCCATTTGCTTGGTATGCTCAAGATCGCAGAAGCCTCTTTTGGGAGAATAACCACTATCCTGCGCCGGGTCATTAAAAATGCGCAGCCTTACATAATTAAACCCATGATCTTTCAATATCTGTATCGCGTCTTTTTCCACGCCGTTGTCGGAAAACCTAATGCCCCTGTCTTCCAGTTGCGGGAGAAAGGAAATATCAGCTCCCAGCATTTTGGTAGTCTCCCTTGCCTTTGCCGCTTCACCCTTTAATACATAGGCAGGATCAATAGAAGCTTGCGCAATACTTGCCGGCGTAACAGTAATAATGTCTGTTGAGCCGGGATACAAACCTGTTGCTGTTGCTTCAAACCTGATCATTCCCGGCTTTTTAAGCCCCTGCACGATCACCTGGCATTTACCATTGAACAAACTGCGTTGCCACATGCCATCCACGCATTTATCAGCTTCATGGCTGCTGGGGTCTCCATTGCCTACACCGATGATCTTACCCGGCCCTTCCAGTTTGAAACGGATCAGGTTATCAGCATTGGGCACTTCCCTACCCTCCTTATCCACTACCGTGATATTGATCACAGACACGTCCATCCCATCGCCAAGCATGGTAGTTTTATAAGGTGTTACCACCACTTCAGCAGGTGGCCCGGTTGTTTCTATCTTAGTGGTCAGTTTTCTTCCTTTCTTAAAAGCTACTGCTTCCAGCGTACCGGGTTCATATTCCACTTTCCATTGCAGATGCCCATTGCGGGGCATATCCTGCCTGCCCAGGCTTTTTCCATTAAGGAAAAGCTCCACATTATCTGCATTGGAATTGACCCATACATCCACCGGCTTCGTTTGCCCCCATTGCTTATTGAAATTCCAGTGCGGGGAAATATGCAATACATCCTTATCGGTCCACCAGGATTGATAGTAGTAGTAAATATTTTTCGGGAAACCACACATGTCCATAATACCAAAATGGGAATTGATATTTGGCCATTCAAAAGGAGTAGGCTCACCACGGTAATCAAAACCTGTCCACACAAAACCGCCTGTCCAATAGGAATTCTCTGCAGCAAGCGGCCACCATTGTTCTGCCCGGCTGGCCCACCAGGGAGCTGTAATGTCCTGGTCAGGCAGGTATCCCCGGATACTGTCTTTTTCATAAATCCCTCTTGTTGTAACGGTGCTGCCCATTTCCGTTCCCATCAGCGGTTGTGCCGGATGGTCCTTATGATAATCCGCTACCGCAAAATGCCGGTAATTAAATCCACGTACAGGGATCACTTCATTCACTCCATTAAATACATTGGGCAGGTCAGCCGCATAAGTACTGGTACGTGAAGGGTCGAGCTCTTTTTGTTTGGCCAGTAATGTTTGTGCGATCCGTTTGCCTGTTGAATTGGTTTGTATCCACCCTTCTTCATTGCCGATCGACCAGATAAAAACGGAAGGATGATTCCTGTCGCGCATGATCAGCCGTTCCAACTGGCTCATATATTCCGGGCTGCTGTTGAGCAGGCGTTGCTCGTCCACCACCAGCATACCAAGACTGTCGCAAGCATCCAGCAATTCTGTATTGGGTGCATTATGACTGGTACGGTAAGCATTTGCTCCAAGATCCTTTAAAAGACTGATGCGGTAATAATGCATATAATCCGGCAAAGCGCTGCCAATACCTGCATGGTCCTGATGGTTGTTGGTCCCCTGCAGCTTTACTGGTTTTCCATTCAGGAAAAATCCTTTTTCTCCATCAAATGCAATTGTTCGTATGCCAAACCGGTGTTGCACCTGATCAATTATTTTACCATTCTGTTTTATTACAGACACTACCCGGTACAAATAAGGATCTTCCAGCGACCAAAGCCGGGCATTATTCACCTGCAATTTTTGCTTCACCGTGTTCCTTCCATTCGCTGCTAATGATACAGGCTGTTCCCTCGACTGGCTAATTAATTTGCCATCCCTGCTTGCAATATAGGAATACACTGTTACCCCGGAAGAGGTAAGCCCCAGGTTTTCCACTGTTGTTTCAACATTCACGGCAGCAGCATTTCCTTTCACTTCTGAATAAGCAAACAAGCCGCCATCCGCAATATGAACATTATTATACTGATTGAGCCATACATGCCGGTAAATGCCGGCACCCTCGTAAAACCATCCTTCATATTGTGTAGCATCTACCCTCACCACCAGTACGTTCTCTTCCCTGAAACGAACATAATCCGTTACATCATACGATACGCCCACATAACCACTTGCATTGTTGCCCAGGTAAAACCCATTGAGCCATATTTTGGCGTCACGGAAAATACCATCGAACTGTAATTGAAACCGGTTACCGCTATCTGCCGGTTCTACCCTGAACCGTTGACGATACCACCCGATGCTTGTTTCGGGAAACAAGCCGCCTACCGGTTTATATCCATGTGAAGTAACATCGTTATTGGAAACATTCACAAAAGGTAATTCCACTGCCCAGTCGTGTGGGATATTAAGCTGGCGCCAGGTGGTATCCACAAATCTTGTATCAATAGGTGTATGCAAACCCGCACCTGATTTTGAAAAGATATTGGCAATACCGAAATTAAAATCCTTCTCAGCATTCGCCGCATGGCCAAAATGAAAACGCCAGCCTTCATCAAGGCTGATATGTTTTCTTATTTCACCATTTTGTGAAAAAGCCGGTTGATTAAAAAATAATTGTGTAAGAACGATGCCGATGAGCAGGTGCTTGCTTTTAACTCCCATTTCTTATTATTTCGTTTCCCAAATGTAAGTAATGGCAATAAAATGCCTCTTCCCGAAATGGAAGAGGCTGAGAGTATAAGAAGCTGTTTAGTTAAATGAGACCAGTGAAATGGGAAATACGAATTATAATCAAACAGTCAAGCCAGAACCAGGCGCAATTGCTATGAAAGCAGTTCTTTCGCCTTATCGGTAATTACCTGCGCGATCTTCCCTTTGAAGAAAGAAAGGGCAAATGGCAATTTAGCATCAATATCCACACTGGAAGGGCCCACATTGATCGTACCTGACAGATTGAACCCTTTTGCAGAAAAGCTGAACTGGCCGGTATTGCCATCCCAGTTCTCCTCTGCATTTTCCACCAGGTCTTTATGATCATTTTTAAGGTTTCCCAGCAGATTCTTTATGCGGCTCAATGCTTCTTCTGCAGGCAGGCTATGGGGTATGCTCACGTTAAGATCAGACATAATTCATCTTTAATTTGACGGCAAAATACAATAGTTGTGCCGCAAACCTATCGGCATTAATTAACCTTTTTCAATTTTACTCTTTTTAATATCAGCGAGCTGATCAGCGAAACCACCAGTCCGATAGGTAAAACTTCCACATAAGTGATCAGCACTACAAACAGCGGATTTTTATACAATTGCTTATAATTGGCCATTTCTGCAGCTTTCTTATCCAGTTGCAACTGGCTGGCCCCGCCAGTACGCGCTTCATATAATACATGCTGCGCATACTTATCCATAAAATCAGGAATAAAGAGGTAGTAATCAAACAACCAAACCACTACGTACAGAGTAGAAGCAACCAATGAGATCAGGGCCCCTACTTTGAGAGCTTTTCCAAAGCCGATCAGCCCTCCATTATACTTATCCCTGAAATTTTTGATGCCGATAAAAATAAAGGAGAAGGCGATGATCATGGCGGCATAACCAGCTACATCATTGCTTTCCCGCTCCGGGTTGCGGCAACATTGGGTAGTGCTATAGATCATCATTGCGATCAGGAAGGCTCCCAGGATGAGCCCGAATACAAGTACAGTCTTTTTCATATTGTTTGTTTAAGCAGAACAAAAATGGCTTCCATGCGGCAAATTGCCTTCATACTTTCGGGTGATTTTGAAAGGAACAGGCCAATTTTCATCCTTTAGGTGGAGGATTCAGGGAATAATGGACAATTCCCTGGCTTTTGCAACAGCTTGCGTCCGGCGGGCCACATCCATTTTTTCAAAAAGATTCATGGAATGTGTTTTGACAGTGTTGAGGGAAACAAATAAACGGCCGGCGATCTCCTGATTGGTAAGGCCTGCTGCCATCAGTTCCAGCACATCCAATTCACGGGGGCTCAGGTTCAATTGACGCAATGCGCGTTCATTCCTTGTGAAGCCATTTCCTTTTTCAATGTATATTTCCTTTTCAACGATCACTTTTTCCACTTTGGGCTTTGCCAGTTTTAATGCCAACCAGATACCCAGGCCTGTAAAAAGTGCTGCTATAATGCCGATATAGATCTCAAAGGCATGATCGATAATGATAAAACGGAGCTGCAACCATTTCAGCAGGAATAATAGCATGGCCAGTGAAAAGCCGTAGAGAAGGATATGCTTGTACTTTAACATTGAATGCTGGTCTCTTGCCAAAAATAATGAAAGATGCACAATCAGGTAACGATGAAATAAGTAGAAACTACTAGCAATATATAGCAACCTGCTACATTTAATATTGAACAAAAATGGGTAACTTTAAAACTGGCCCCATATTAAATTAAACGTACGTAAATATTTATATGGAAATCCAGAAATCCCGGAAACCCAGGATAAGCCGAATCCCGCTGCGTGGGCTTTCTTTGCAACGGCGCCTTCCATTGCTCATTTGCGTCCTCCTTTTATGCACACTTGTTGTGTTCAGCATCAGCTCTTATCTCACTGTGAAGAAAAGCTACCTGGAATCGGGAAAAGAGCGCCTGCGTTCATTAAGTGTGCAACTCGGTGCTTTATTCGGCCAGTCCTTTCAGACCTTTCTGCAAAATTCCCGCTCAGCGGCCAATCAGGAAGCCATCCGGGCTTATCTGATCAACGGCACAAGCGAAGACCGTTTGAATGCCCTGCAGGAAATGCAAAAACTCCGGCAGGATACCACTACAGTTAGTGCCACATTGCTCGACAGCCAAAAAAAGCCATTACTCCATATTGTTAAGGAAGGCCTTAAAGAGAAACTACCGGATGATCCGTCATTGCTTAATGGTTCCTTTCCCGATGCAGGTTTTATTGGCAATATTTACAGTATTAACGATCTTATGTATTATCCCGTTGTCATCCCTGTAAAAGAAGGAAAAACAATTATCGGTTATCTGCAGCGCTGGCGAAAACTTTTTGTATCGCAACAGGGTATTCTGCAGTTATCACAGTTATTGGGCACGGGCGCCACTTTATATGTAGGCAATAAAGATGGCAGTTTGTGGAGCAATATGATAAAACCCATTCCCCCGCCTGCAGGTATTGCAGACAAGGGAACAGGTATTTTTGATTTCAATGGTAATAATGGTCCTTCCATTGCAGCCACCCAGTCTATTCAGCACACACCCTGGTTATTGATGATCGAATTCACCAGATCGAATTTACTGGAAGCGCCTAACCGCTTTCTGAGATGGCTGGTGATCGCAGGCATGTTGCTCACAGCTATCGGAAGTTTTCTTGCATGGATCATGAGCCGCAACCTTACACGGCCACTCAAAGATCTGACAGCCGCTTCTTCTGCACTTGCCAGCGGAGACTATTCAGTAGCCGTGGCCGTGGAAAGAAGAGATGAAATGGGAAAACTGGCCAGGGCATTCAATGCGATGTCTGGCAAGATCCGCAAAGCACATGCTACACTGGAAAAACAGGTAGAGGAAACCGGCCTTATGAATGAGCAACTCCGTGATCTTTCCGCCCACCTGCAGAATATCCGTGAAGAAGAGCGGATGCATATCGCCCGTGAAATGCATGACGAATTAGGACAATTATTGACCGGCTTTAAAATGGATGTGATATCCGTAAAAAGAAAATTGCCCGGAGATCTTGATCCCGGCATTTATAAAAAACTGGAAACAATGGAAAACAATACCAATGAAGCTATAAAGTTTGTGCGCCGGCTTGCAGCCGAATTGCGTCCGAGCCTGCTGGATGATCTTGGCCTGGTGGCTGCGCTTGAGTGGCATAGCCAGGAATTTGAGAACAGGTTCAATATCCGCGTCATCTTTCAAAGCCAGATAGCCGACCTTTCCGTTCCACCCGTAGTGGCTACAGGCATTTTCAGGATATTCCAGGAATCATTGACCAATATTGCACGGCATGCAAAAGCCCATGAAGTGAAAGCAACTTTAAGTGCCACAAACGGGCTTCTGACAATGGAGATCACAGATAATGGTCGTGGGTTTGATACAACTGCGCAACGAAAAACCCTGGGCCTGCTGGGTATGAAAGAAAGAGCGATCATGATCGGCGGGGACCTGAGCATCCGGTCCACCCCGGGCAAAGGAACTACTATTCTTATTACTGTACCAGTCCCTGCTACGCAGCCCTTGATACCAACAAAACAGTAAGGCCGGTCAGGATATTATCTGCTGTGCACGGAAAGATTCCAGCACCTGGTCCAGCACTTCTCCTACTCCATTCTCTTCATTCGATTTAGCAGTAAACCTTGCTACTTCTTTTACTGACGGATGCGCATTGCTCATGGCATAACTGTAATATGCCTGCTGCATCATTTCCACATCATTCAGATAATCACCAAAAGCCATGGTCTGCTCCGGTGATATATTGAATTCCCGCTGCACCACCTGTAAGGCACGTCCTTTATTGGCGAGTTGATGTGAAAGATCCAGCCATATCTTACCTGATACTTTAACCTGTAACTCACCCTCGAGATGGCGGAATGCAGGATAACTATTGCTCTCGGACCCGTTAAGATCACAGATCGCGATCTTAAGGAATTCCTCATCTTCCACTTTCAGCAGATCCTCCACTACCATGCGGCGATCATAATACATTTCCACATTCTGCATAAATTCCGTGGCAGTACTTTCCACATAAGCCTGCTTTTTACCACATAATATTATATACACGCCGGGAACATTCCGGGCCATGGTAACAAGCATCTTAACTTTATCCGGAGGAAGCGATTGCACAAGAATATCGCGGCCTTTGTATTGCACATGGCTGCCATTCTCTGCAATAAAGATCATATCATCGCCTGCATCTCCAAACTTATTTTGCAGGTTATATAACTGGCGGCCACTTGCCGGTGCAAACAGGATATGCTGTGTTTTTAATTTCCCGTATACTGTGTGGAAGTTATTATTCAATTCATGCCGGCTGTTAAGAAGAGTTCCATCCATATCCGCTGCTATCAGCCTGATCCCTGTAAAATCTGTCATACGGCAAAAATACACCAAACAGGCGGATATCAGGCTGTTTGGCCCAAAGGAGGCGCACCGCTGAAATCAATAAAGCCATGCGTTTCAGGATCGACATTGTCGTCATTGGCATTTGATGTGCTCCACAATAATTTAATCTTTCCTTCCATTAGTTTGCGGTACTTATCGCTGAATGTAAATACGCCATCCTTTAATGTAATCGTATGCCTGTCGAATGAAATGATCCTGTTCAATGCCACCAGTGTTGACCGGTTTACCCGGCAAAACTGGTCGGCAGGCAGGATCGTTTCCAATTGTTTAATACTCAGGAAAGGGATATAAATACCATGATCTGTCACGATCTTCACGTGATGATCAAGCGATAAGATGTAACGGATCTCGGTGATAGCAATACGGATATATTTCTTCTTAAGATGAATGAAAAAAAAGGATTGCATGGTTTAATGATTTTACAGGATAAGAAATTGATAACCGACAATGATCTCTGGAAACTAGAAAAACAGCGGGTAATATCATGCAGGCAATCTGCTGCAGGCGAGCGCGAGCATCAGGCAAACATAGCGGTTGCGCTGATCATTAAAATACTTATTGGGATAATCCGGGCGCATAAGTTCATGAAAAGATAATTCAGCAAAGCAGCACAAACAAGCCACAAATAGGCACCAAGCCCGATTCCCGCCGTAAACAGGTAATCCACAGACATGAGACCAATATGGCTTATATAGGGGGAAGTAGACACCTCCCCCGTTGCTTCACATGAGAAAACGAAAAAACCAAGATGCTAAAACACTAAATTTTATCAGATTTCAGGCAAAATAGTACAGGTCATTCTGTAAAAACCTTTCACTGCATAAACCGGCAGGCCGGCAACGTGAACTGCCTTTAATCACTTTTTTAATAAAAAATTAGTAACAAAGAAGTTATTTTGCCGTCCTATATAAATCATCTTTATTCTAAATTTATTTTTTGTTAACCTGAGTAAGCGCCTTAATGGACAAGCAGGATCGTATATGGCAGCTATATGCACGGAAAATGGCCAACGAAGCATCTGAGGAAGAATTGCGGGAGTTGGCCGACCTGATCAGGGATGATCCGTCTATGGATATGCAATTGCAACTGCTGACAGAATTCTGGAACAGTAGTCCTCCTATACGGTCAACTGAAAATGATGAGGCATTCAACCGGATCATCATGCAGGCGGAAGAACCGGAAAACACTCCTCTCAGGGCCTTCAAACCAGTGGTCAAGGCGAAAACACCCGAAACAAAGCCACGCGTAACGCCCAGGCTCCGGTCTTTCAATAAAGGAATCCTTCATAATTATGCAGCAGTTGCCTGGCGCAACCTGGTGCGTAATAGAAGTTTTTCGATCATCAATATTACAGGACTGGCCCTGGGAATGGTAAGTGCAGTGGTGATCCTGCTCTGGATATTCCACGAATTGAGCGTTGACCAGTTCCATTCAAAAAAAGACCGGGTTTACCAGGTATTGAGCCGGGGCTCATTCGACGGCAAAGTGGGGGTTTGGGAAACAACTCCCAAGCCATTGATGGCAACCCTGAAAAACGATTACCCCCAGGTAGAAACTGCCGCACGCATCAATTGGGTAAGCGTATTTGTGTTGCATGCAGGCAGCCAGCAATTGCAGGTACCAGGTTTTTTTACCGATCCTGATTTTTTCAACATATTCGATTTTCCGCTGCTGAAAGGAGATCCCAAAACCGCCCTAAGCAATGAATACTCCATTGTTCTTACGGAAAAAATGGCAAAGAACCTGTTTGGCAACACAGATGTAATGGGACATACCCTCCGAATAGACAGCAGCGATTATTTTACTGTCACCGGTATAGTTAAGGATCTTCCTTCCAACACAGACTTTAATTTCAATTATCTCCTGCCCTGGAGCTATATGAAAAAAGTGGGTTGGGAAGATACGCTTTGGCATGCCAACAATGTACAAACCTTTGCACTGCTAAAGCCTGGTGTCACAGAACAAACAGCCAATAAGCTTTTTGCCAATATCGTCCGGAAGCATTCCGGGTTGGATAATGAGTTGTTTGTGCACCCAATGACCAAATGGCATCTTTACTCCAATTTTGAGAATGGGGTAAGTTCAGGCGGAAATATTGAAATGGTACATCTCTTCAGCATCATTGCCGGCTTTATATTACTGATCGCCTGTATCAATTATGTGAATATGAGCACGGCCAGGAGTCAGAAAAGGGCACGTGAAGTAGGCATCCGGAAGGTGGTGGGCGCCGGCAGAGGTTCACTCATCACACAATTTCTTGGAGAGTCCATCCTGATAGCTTTCCTGGCCGGGATTATCGCATTGGGGCTGCTTCAGCCCACACTGATCGGCTTCAATCATCTCATCAACGCGAAACTTTCAATCCCTTATAGCAGTATTACTTTCTGGCTTACGACAATAGGATTTATCCTGTGCACCGGAGTACTTGCCGGTATCTACCCGGCTTTTTACCTGTCTTCTTATGAACCGGTGCGCGTACTGAAAAGCAATTTCAAAAGGATAAAGATCTTTGTCACTCCCCGGAAATTACTGGTCACTCTTCAATTTTCCTTTGCTATCA
This sequence comes from Chitinophagaceae bacterium, assembly GCA_036262095.1. GTDB lineage: Bacteria > Bacteroidota > Bacteroidia > Chitinophagales > Chitinophagaceae > Terrimonas_A. The sequence goes on from DATAJQ010000054.1 coordinate 46,192, forward strand.
TACTGATCATTTGCACCATCGTTATTTATCGGCAGATCAGGCATACACAACAAAGAGACCCCGGTTATAACGGAGCTGGTCTTGCCTATATGTATGTAAAGGGAGAAATGGAAAAGAATTATCCGCAGATAAGGGAAGACCTGATCAAAAGCGGGGCCATCATCAGCATCGCCAGGTCAAATTGCCCAATTACGGATATATGGGGTGTATCGGATGCCTACCAATGGGAAGGGCAGCCCTCAGGCAAACGTTCGATAATAATCAATTATACTGCAGATAAAAATTATGCGTCAACGGTTGGTCTGAAATTGTTGCAAGGCCGTGATATAGATGTATACACCTACCCTTCCGATTCCTCGGCAGTGCTACTCAACCAGGCTGCAGTGAAACTGATGGGCTTTACAAATCCTATTGGCCAGCACATCAAGGAATATGACCGCGATCTTCAAGTGGTAGGGGTTGTCAATAATTTTATTCCAAACAGACCTTACCAGGCTTTTATGCCGGCCGCTTTCCGGGGAGATACTAAACATTTCGGCGCCATTTCGTTCAGGCTTAACCGGGAAAATGAGAGGGAAGACAATCTTGCCACGATCGCCGGCGTGTTTAAAAAATATAATTCCGAATATCCTTTTGAGTGTTTTTTTGCTGATGATACCTATGCGCTCAAATTCCGCTACGAAAAAAAATTAGCTACGCTGGCAGCACTTTTCGCCGGACTTACCATTTCCATTTCCTGCCTGGGTTTGTTTGCCCTGGCAGCCTGTATGGCCGAAAGCCGTATAAAAGAAATAGGCGTACGCAAAGTACTTGGAGCTTCCGTGAGCAGGATCACCACATTATTGTCGAAAGATTTCTTACCACCCGTACTACTATCCATACTTATTGCCTCGCCGGTCGCATGGTGGAGTATGCACCAATGGCTGCAGGGTTTCTCTTACCGCACATCTATCAGTTGGTGGGTGTTTGTATTTGCCGCATTGCTGGTGATATTCATCGCTATTGCCACAGTAAGCTACCAGACAGTGAAAGCAGCTTTGACCAACCCGGTGAAGAGTATCCGGACAGAATAATCTTATCATCCCTGGTTTAATTGTAGAAAATAATTTACAGCTATCCCGGTGACAATGGAGAAGCAAACACTGATCAATGAACCGATCAACACATATTCGGTTTTCTGTTCCTGCTTTTCCTTTTCACTGAACCGCAGTAATCCTTTTGCAGTTATTAAAAGCCCGATAGCAGCATATTGATTTTGCAGCAGGAATATCAGGATCAAAGTGCGTTCCAGTATACCGATCCATTTGCCTGCATTGGCCAGGCCGGCAGCATCGGGCAGCTCTTCCCGCCATTTCCTGGTCATCTGGTCAATGGCAATTCCTGAAGGAAAACTAAGAAACAGAAAAGCCGTTGCAATTACCCAGAAAGAATAATTATCCCGGACACCAGCCAGAAAAACTGTGATATCAGGCCATTCATAGAATGCGAAACAGAAGCAGGTAAGGATAACCACCAGATGAAGCACCTGGTCGACCAGGAAATAAATGAATACAGCCGGGCGGTAGGATTTCCAACCATCGATAAGAATATGTGTAATCGAAATAACCAGGGCAAAATACCAGTATTGCAGCCCCATAAAGATCCAGGCCACCACACCGGCTATTGCGCCGTGCAGATAAAGCGAAGGAGCAGCAAAATGCCGCTGCTGTCTTTGCATTACCCAGCTTTTGGGTTGCAGCACGAAATCAGCCAGCAAATGTGAAAGCACCAGTTTGATCAGCCAGGTAAGTGCGGAATTCATAAAGACAATTGTTTAATGAAGTAATCAAATTTACTTAAAAGCTCTTGCAGCCGGTGCCATTTTGCAGCCTGCGCCTGCCGGTTGATGGTAGGCTGGGTTTTCTTTAGCTTTTTTGCTGCCTGTTGTTGCGTATGGCCCGACAATAACTCGAAAACGACCAATGCCTGCTTGGGGGTCATGGATTCAAATACATCATCTGCAAATGCAGACAAGATCTCAAATATGTTGTTGAACAGGTCATGCTCGGTTGTAATAACAAGCAGGCTGTTTTTGCTTTCCATAGTATCAAAAGCACGGCCCGATAATATGAAGGGAATGCCTTTAGCTGAAGATAGCTGACGGACCGGCGAAGTTTGAACAGCAATGCCTATACTTTGACGGATATCAAAGCTGACACCAGGCTGTTCTATTTTCCGGGCAGCACAGCGTATTAAAAAAGCGATCCGCAGCGATGCTGAAGCATCTTTTATATATACCTGGAAACTATCTCCCCTGTATACTGAATAAGGATAAGCTTCCGCTATTTTTGCGACGTCCTTATACAACCTGCTCTCCTCTTTTTTTTGTAAAAGAGTGGAACGAACAAAATCCCCGGTTATAACAGCATTCAGCATATCAGATAATTTATAGCTAAATTAAGCTATTTTTTGAAATTATAGCTAAAATTAGCTATAATTATAAATTATAGTAAAAAAATGCTATATACTTCCTAAAAAGGGATTTTACCGATCTGCTTTTCGCCTGAATAAAATATATGAGCAGGCATTGTTGAAAAAAATGATTGGTATTCGATCAAATATCATATAAAGCAATTACTTTTGCCCGGGGTTATCGTGATACATTAAAGCAGTTAAACTTCCAGGTCCCCGGCAGGCTGAAGAATCTTATTACGGAATTGCTGCTGAGCCCTACGCTTCTTTCATTTTTCTCCTGTCTTATTATTCACAATTAAGATCATCATCACCATGAAAACTGATTTCTCAGGCAGGAACCTGGAAAGCTATGCGCCGGCCTTTCAGCAAGGGGACATGGAAGGAATAAAAATCCTTTTTACCACCTGGTATACTCCTTTATGTGCTTACATTGATTCATTGATACAGCACAAAGCTGTTTCAGAGGAAATTGCTTCCGAAGCATTTGTCAAAACATGGCATCACCGGCAGCAGCTCAGTTCGGTCAATGCAATCAGAGCTTACCTGTTCACCATTGCCAAAAGGGATGCTTTCCGCTGGCAACAGTGGCAACAAAAAAACAGGGCCATTTCTTTACCTGATCAATTACCCGCCATCCAGGAGCCTGACCATCACAGTTGCATGGTCAGGATCGAAACACTCCGCTTACTGCATAAAGCCATCAGGGAACTGCCTCCCCGCTGCCGGCAGGTGTTCCAGTTGCTATACGTACAAGGCAAAAAAACTGCAGAAGTGGCGAAAGAACTGGCCATATCCCCTTATACAGTCAGGGCGCAAAAAGCAAGAGGGTTAAATCTGTTGCGGCCCAGGCTGCTTTCTTTTTTCGCTGATCAATAATAGCTGCCGGGAAAAACGTCCCCCTCCGGAAAGAAGGGGAAACGTTTACATGTAACAGTTAAAAAACTCCGGTTCATACCGTTTTTTAACCTTTTCACTTCATTTTATCCACTATCTGTTCAAATAGTATTGCAGGAATCAAAACACCGTTGTATCCTTGCACTGGTTTTTCATAGGATATTGGATTTTAAACGGGGCAGGATGTCTATCCAGCCCTTTTTTTATGCCTATATACAAAGAAAAAAGGGGCGCTAAAAAGCGCCCCCTTTTTTCCCGGTACTCACATTGTCATTATCGGTTAAAGATCAGCCGAACCGTTCCCACTTTGTTATTATTCTCATCATGAAGTGTTGCCATATATATGCCGGGCTGCAGATCACCCTTCCGGTTCAATACTTCAGTTTGCTGATGTTCGAGAAGATTGACTTTTCTCATCTCCAGCAATACACCAGCCGTGTTGTAAAGCCGCAGGATATAATTGCCTTTTTCATATCCCGTTAACCGGATATTGATCTGCTGGCGTGCAGGGTTTGGTGCTGCTGTTATCAAACCAGACAGTTTTTCACCGAATTGCACCAGCGCCGTGTTGGAATAAGTGAACCTGGTATTATCATCTACCATACGCAGGCGGTAATAGTTATTGCCATAAGCAGGCCTTTCATCAACGTAGGTATAGACATTTTTCTGCTCCCCTCTGGTAAACACTACCGCAATAACAGAGAAGTTAATACCATCCGTGCTGCGCTCCAGTTCATACCTGTTCAGGCCGATCTCATCTGTTGTCGTCCATTCAAGTTTCACTTTGCTGTCTGCTTTTTCTCCTTTGAAATTAAGGAGAGTAACAGGCAATGTACCTCCGCAAAGACCGCTATTGAACGTGTATGTTTTTCCGATACCGTTATTATCGGTTGTGAAGCCAAGTAAGGTACCGACTGTATTACCAAGGTTCAGTAAGCCAACACCAAAATCAAGTGTATTGGCAGGACCACCTACAATAGAACGGATAAGCTGTGTAGCGCCATTTGTCCGGCCTGCACCTGCAACGCTGTAACCAACCAGTGAAGTAGCGTTTGTACCAAGTAAAGGTGAAACGGTGGGGGTAACGGACCATGCAGGCGTCGGCACATAAGTTCCACCCGCCTGGCCCCGGTAAATATAGGCAGCGCCACCTGTTACATTGGCTCCTATGAGGGGGACGTTGGTAGACAAAGGCTCACCCACAATAATATCAGCAAAACCATCACAATCCACGTCCATTGTGTTGTCAATGCTTGCAGCATACATCGCGGACAGATCGAGGATCTGGCCTGATCCCTGCAACAGTGTAAGCAGGGAAGCTGAGCGTGGTGAATTTAATGTTTGAATAGCGCCAATGGGAGTGCTGGGGCTGGTTGCACCGGTCTGTTTAGCAAACACACTCAATGTACCTGCTTTTAATTGCAGGCCTCCTACGATATTGCTCAGTATGCTTGATAAAGGAGCACCGATCAGGATATTACCATTCTTTGCACCGGCTGCATCTTCCACGCCGCGGACTGAATAACCAAAAAGATTTGCCGCATTGCTTAAAAGGCCGGAGGGATTAGCCTGCAATCTTGCAGCAGGCGATGTACTTACTCCTGTGGCAGCACCGTTGCCAGCAAAGACATAAGCAGAGCCCCCCAGCACCTGGCCTGAAAGAAGATTGGACACAACGGAAGCCAGGCTAAGACCACTGGTAAGTGTGCCCAGATTAACTCCTGCAGGAGCACTTACCACTACATCACTGATCCCATCGTTTGTATAATTACCGATTCCATCTACACTATATCCGAATAGAAGTCCATCAATCTGCCCGTTCAATACAGGAGTAAGTAAGGGGCCTGCTACCAGCCACAGGGTATTTCCAAGCGGCAACGCTTCTACAAGGCTCTGAACTGTAGCACCAAGACCAAGCAAACTACCCGTGGGAGGATCCAGCGAACGGATCGTTGTAAATGTATTGGTAGGGTTGCTTAGGTATACAAAAGCTCCACCGGTCTTTATACTGCTGAGCCCTGAAACTCTTGCATAAGTAGGCGCACCCGCAATGATCTCACCTTTACCATCACCATTCATATCCCCTGTTACGGCTACAGAAAACCCTAATAGTGCATTAAGTGTGATAGTTGTGGAGGTCAGTTCTGCAGTAGATAAACTCAGACTAAGCGTATAACCCGGGAAAGCGCTCGCAAGAGTGGCACCATTATAAAGATAGACCCGGCCTACCTGTCCGCTGATATTTGGTCCGCTGAAATTAAGTGTTATGGTTTCCAATGGAGCACCCACCACAATATCTGGCACATTATCACCAGTTACATCACCTGCTGATATGCTGATCCCGAATAAACCACCGCCAATTCCTACACTGGGTTGCAATACATGATCAGGAGTAGCAGACAAACCGGTGCTGGAACCATGATAAATGAATACGGCTCCTACTCCCAGAAGGCCGCCTGTACCAGATACCACATCGGCCATCCCTGGTGCGCCTACGGCCACATCATCATAACCATCACTATTAATATCTCCAATACCTGCAACGGTGTAGCCGTATAAGCTCTGCACCTGCAATTGAAGCGTGTTCAGTAAAGCCGGTAAAACACCATCAGCAGAGGTTGTCCACTCAGGAGTTTTGTTGAGCGGGTCTACTGTTACAGGATAAACCGCATTCCTGTCGTCAACAACCAGTGAAAGCTGCTGACCTTTTTCATCCAGTTCCATATATGCGGGCAAAACCTGGTGCCTGGCGTCCCATACCTTGAGATCGTCATAGGTCAGTTTTGTACGGTTTTCACCAGACTCGCTTTCATACACCAGTTGTTGGCCGTTTATAAGTTTTGCTTTTAAACGGGATTGGAGGGACAATTTTATTTTCAAGTGCCCCTCCCCTCCCGGATTTTCATGGATAATGAAATTCTGCCGTAAGCCATTCACGTCATTCCTGTACTCCACATCGGCAAAGCCGAAGTGTTGTACTAATGTGCTGTTGCTTTTCTCAGTTTTCCTAGGGATAGTAAATTTAAACGGAGCGTCGTTTCGTCCCACTGATTTCAGCGTGAACACAACATTCCAGTCAGCATCATCCGCTTTCAGCTTCATGGAACGGGCTGTGTAACCATTGGGCTGGATAAGGAATGCTGCACGGTTGGCCGGATTGACTACATGAAAAGTACGATTGTCCGATGACCGGAAATCATACTCGAAGTCTTTGATCCAGGCTGCCGCGTTGGAATACCATCCATCGGTGGCGCTTTCCGGTCGTAAAGGAGGTTTAGGGGAAATTTGCTGGGCTGAGGCTTGTAATAAGCTAAATAAAAAGGCAAGTGTTGCCGTGTAGAGCTTTGCTTTCATATTCCAGGATTTAAGGTTAAAACAATGGCCTTTCGGAAAAGACGAAAGCATACAAGAGTAAACATAAGGGTGGCTGGCAACCCGGGTGATATTCCCATTGCTTTCTCTAATCAAAATATTGGATGGTAAAAAAAGACTGGTTTTCCTAGTGACAGGAACTTAATCTCATTGATTAAATAATGAAGTTGATTGGATAGACATGTATTGTATCGTAAAAGTATTTTTCTGTTTCATCCTTTTATGCCTCTATCAGTTCAATCAATGCCCGGATGAGTCCAATTGTGGTTAATGGTTATGCCGTAAGACAAAACACCTATTGATAAACTCTTAACTTGATACTACTTTGGTATTGTAGTTACGACCTAATATCATTAAATCTTTTCCTGTGCATAAATTGCTAACTGCCTTTCAAAAGTTGCGTGGGGCTTCCACACAACCTGATGCGGCAATTTCCTTTAAAGAGCTTGCACGCATTTTTAACACCGATCCAGTCAATAATACGATCAGCTTGCCAGTGAACGAAGGAAGCGGGATCATTAAACTTACAGACACCAATAATGGCTTACACGTAATAGCCCTGGACCTCCAGGTGAATGGAGTGAGACAATACAAAAAACTTCCTTTGCGTCCGGCAACGGGAAGATTCTTTACCATTATAGCATCCTTAAGCCCTAAACATTTCCAGGTAAGGAAAAAAGAAGGAGTTGTTCTTCCCGATATGATATTTATGGCCGGAGAGCATCCTCTCTTTTATACTTTCCTGCCGGGCCACAGGATCAAAGCACTTGTCATTAATATATCTGCGGAATGGGTGTTCCGTGAATTCAGGGATGCGGATCCCGATCTTTTATTCCAGGCGCATGATCTTTTTTATGATAAAAAGCCTTTGCTGTTCACGGAAGAAGCTTCATTCACCATGCACCATAGCCTCGGAGACATGCAGAACCTCATGAGCAGGGAGCGTGTAGATCCCTTTTATGCAAGGACCAAAACACTTTCTATCCTGCATGATATATTCAGGCGCTTGCAAACCACTCAGTCGCATGATAATAAAGAAAGCAACATTCAATTGCATGCAAAAATGCTTGCAGTAGAAAAAATACTGGATGAATACCTTGACAAGAATCTTCCTTCTATTAAAGAAATAGCCAAACAGGTTGCCTTAAGCGAATCAACCCTAAAACGGAATTTTAAAAAAGTGTATGGCGTCAGCATTTATGAATTTTACCTGAGAAAGAAAATGCAACTTGCCAGGCAGCTGCTTGATCAGCAACCGATCAGTGTAAAAGAAGTAGCTTATATGCTTGGTTATGAAAAGACCAGTAATTTTATAACCATGTTCAAGAAGCATTATGATTTCTCTCCAGGAACGCTGCGTAAAAAATTTTCGCTCGACTAACATCTTCCCTACCCTACCCCTCGCTAATCAAGCTCATACAGTTTCTTTGCCAACCGGAACGTATTGCAATGAGCTTCTGTAATGATCCTTATATCCGGCGAATACCCTCCTCCCATTGCAACAGTGCAGGGGATGCCTGCAGCCTGCAGTTCGGTAAATACCAATCTATCCCGTTCACTGCAGCCATCCAGGCTCATCTTTAATTTTCCGAATTTGTCTGTGGCCAGCACATCCACCCCGGAAAGATAAAAGGCAAAATCAGGCTTGAACTCATGTATCAGTTGCGGCAGGGCGCTTGCCAACATATCGAGATATTGCTTGTCAATAACGCCGTCAGGCAAAGCAATGTCCATATCACTTTTTTCTTTATGAAATGGATAGTTGTATGCCCCATGCATACTGAAAGTAAATACCCGTGGTTCATGTTGAAAAATGCTTGCCGTGCCATTGCCTTGATGAACATCAAGATCGATAATAAGTATCCGTCCGGCCAGTTGTTTCTTCAAAAGATAATTGGCCGCTACAGCAAAATCATTAAGCAGGCAAAAACCTTCTCCATGGTCTGCAAAAGCGTGGTGCGTTCCTCCCGCCACGTTGAGTGCTACACCTGATTTCATGGCAGCGAAACAGCAGTCAATAGTCCCTTGTGCGATCACCCATTCCCGTTCAGTCAGCCGCGGAGATTGCGGAAAACCGATATGTCTTTGTTCTTTTGCCGTCAGGGTCTGTTCTTTCAGCTTGCGGACATACCCTGCTGTATGTGTCCACATCACCACCTCATCATTGCATGGCAGTGGCATTACCAGGTTTGCGGGCTGAACCGTGCCTTCATGTAATAGCTGCTCAGGTATCAATTCATATTTAAGCATCGGGAAACGATGTCCTTCTGGTAACGGATGCGAGTAAATCGGGTGGAACGCAATGTGAAGAAAAGACGACATGCTGCAAATATCTGCGCAATCAACAGAAAATTCATGAAATGCGAATAAATATCCTCCCTGAATATGGCATAATTTTTTTATCCTGTTTTTCATGAGTTGGAACTGGGAGGAATTTTATAAAAAAGCATCAGACTGGATGATCGTCAACCTACCGAAGATCATCGTGGCAATTATTATTCTTATTATTGGCTTCTGGCTGATCCGTATCTTCTCAAAATGGCTGCGGAAAATCCTGGAACGGAAACAGTTCAACGCTTCCCTGCGCTATTTCCTGCTCAACCTGATAGCAATCTCCTTACAGGTTTTCCTGATCGTAATAGCCATGCAAACAGCAGGCTTCAAACTGACATTTTTCACTGCCATCGTTGCCGGCTTAAGCGTGGCCGCTGGCCTTGCCCTGTCCGGAACATTGCAAAATTTTGTCAGCGGCATATTGATACTCATATTACATCCGTACCGTGCAGGAGATATTGTGGTAATGCAGGGACAGCAGGGTGTGGTGGATTCCATACTGCTTTTCTACACAGTGGTAAAAACATTTGACAATAAAACCATTATTGTCCCCAATGGCCAGTTATCCAATAATGTGATCACCAATCTCAGCCGGGAAGGCAAGAGAAGGATAGATATTGAATTGAAATTCCCTTATAAAACGGATGAAGACGCGATCAAAAGCAGCGTCAGGGATATTCTTCCATCTGTAAAAGGGATACTACAGGAACCCACAGTACGCATTGGCGTTATCAATCTTGAAGCAGATAAATACACACTCTCTATACAGGCCTGGACTCCGGCTCATGGCTTTGAAGATACCAAAATGATTTTTCTGGAAAAAATAATGGAGGCCCTGAAACAAAAACAACTACTGGTTTAATGCCTTTGCTGGGTCTGCTTATTCCTTTTTTATTAACTTGACAATGGAACGGCTGGTGCTTCGCCAGCATACACACTAAGGACAACTGAAAATTCACGGGAATGAAACTGCTTATCCTGTTATTCACAGCATGGCTGGTAAGCCATTGTGCGTGTGCGCAACAGGTCAGGCTTTATCTAACAAATGCCCCTTTCAGACAATTATTAAAACAGATCGAGCAGCAAACAGGTTATTCCTTTATTTATACAAAAGAGCAGTTGCAGCTTTTACCACCGGTCAGCATTAACGTGGCCAATAAGGACATACTTGAGGTGCTGAATGAACAACTAAACGGATCGCCTCTTGGTTATACAATAGATGATCATTTCATCATCCTTTTTATAAAAAAAGATACCAGCCGCCATACATTACGTGTTGTCAAGGGACGGGTAGTCAATACTTCAGGCCAGGCAGTGGCCGGGGCAACCGTGCAGGTAAAAAATGAACCTTTTACTACAACAACGGATCAATATGGCGGTTTCTTCCTATCCTATCGTTCCCCCAATGCTGTGATTCAGATCAGCGGAGCAGAAATAAGGCCGGTCCTGCTTGCCATTAATGAGAGGCAATATCTTGAAATAAGGATTGATGAAGACGTAAAGGAACTGGATGAAACCATCATAATGGCTTATGGCTACACAACCAGAAGGTTCACCACCGGCAATATTATCAGGATCAGAAGCAGTGAACTGGAAAATCAACCGGTGGGCAATTTGCTTCCGGCACTCCAGGGCCGTGTGCCAGGGTTATTGATCACTGCTACAAGCGGAGCTCCGGGTGCATCATTCACGGCACAGATAAGAGGGCAGAATTCCGTCAATCCAAATCCGCTTATCAATAATGGGATTGCTCCAAAAGACAATCCATTGATCATTATTAATGGAGTGCCCTTTGCACCACAGAATAACAATGTTAATCAATTCAGTTCGCTGGCTTCTCCCGGCAACCTGGAGATCTATCAGAACCCTTATGGAGGAATAAGCCCATTCAGCAGCATCGACCCTGCAGATATCGAAAGCGTGGAAGTATTGAAAGATGGAGACATGACCGCTATTTATGGATCAAGGGCGGCGAATGGGATCATCCTGATCACCACCAGGCAACCAAAACCAGGGAAGCCAGCTTTATTTATGGATATAAGTACGGGACTGAATATTGCAACTCATCGCCCTTCAATGCTGAATACAAAGGAATACCTTGATCTAAGAAGAGCAGCATTCGCAATGGACAGCCTTCTGCCAGGTTCCATTCCTGGCGAGATCAACTATGCGCCTGACTTGCTGGTGTTTGATAGCACCCGGTATACCAACTGGAATAAATATTTTTTCCATGCTTCAACACCTGTTACAAGTGTTCATTCCAGGTTCTCAGGAGGAAGCGATCGCCTGAGTTTTGTTTCCGGCATCGGCTACAGAAATGAATCATCCTTATTGAAGGGAGATTTCTACAATAAACAGATCTCGCTGAACAATTTTCTGAAATACCAGTCCATTGATCAGCGGCTGATAATGGAAGGCTCATTTTATTATACACTGGGAGATAATCGTTCGGTCAGTTCTCCAGCACTGTTGCAGGCAGTTGATCTTCCACCTGATTATCCGGCCTTGCTGGATGAAGAGAGGCGGATAAACTGGAAGTATAAAGAGGTTGATCTGATAGATAATCCCGCTGGCTTATTAAGGCAGCCTTATATTATCAAAACACATAGCCTCATCTCCCATTTCAACCTACACTATGAAATCGTTACCGGCTTAAAATTTCTCCTGAATGCAGGATATAGCAGTTACAAAACAAATGAGACAGCTTTATCCCCCGCTTCCTCCTTTCATCCTGCGAGGAGAGAAAGCGCCCATTCTGAATCGGGAAAAGAAGATTATCAAACAAAATTAATAGCGCCTCAATGGGAATATAAAAAACTGTTGGGGCGCACCAATTTTACAGTGCTTGCCGGCACAACGATACAGCAAAACAGGCTGAACTTTAAAAGCAGCAAGTCTTTGCTTAACCCAGCAGAACTTATTGAAAGCCGGACAATATCCAATAGCTATCATTACAAAAGTTTCTTTGGAAGATTCAACCTGCAACACGCGGGAAAATATCTTCTTAATCTCACAGCACGAAGAGAAGGATCAAGCAGGTTCAGCCCGGGCAAGCGAATGGGGAACTTCTCTTCTATAGCAGCAGGATGGATATTCTCTGATGAAAAAATCATCAGGCATTGGCTGCCCTGGATCAGTTTCGGCAAGCTCCGTTTGTCTTACGGAAGTTCAGGCAATGACAATATCGGTTATTATCATTATCTGAACGCATGGCATTTCCTGCCCAGCTATTTCAGTAATCAGGGTTTAACCAACGGATCGTTAGCAGATGCAGGTTTTAGCTGGTCAACTACCCGCAAATCAGAAGCCGGGCTTGATCTGGGATTTTTAAAAGACCGGGTATACATCAGTGTCTCAAAATACAAGCATCGATCATCAGACCAACTGATAAGCCATTTATCATTATTGCAGGCAGACACTGCAAGATATATTGCTAATTTTCCGGCTATCGTTCAAAATAAAGGTTGGGAAATAATGATTGAAGCGGCTCCACTTCATTCAAAAAACACAAGATGGAAAACGATCTTTAATTTATCCATACCTCAAAACAAACTAAAATCTTTCCCTGGCATTGAAAATAGTTTATACTCGGGGCGGTATATACCAGGCCAGTCGCTGGGCACATTGCAATTGATAAAATTTGCAGGCGTAAATGAATCGTCAGGATTATACTCTTTCGATTTAAGCTCTTTTACATTAACGGATACATATCCGCGGCTTTACGGAGGCTTTCAAAATATGGTTTCTCATAAGAGATTCGATTTCGGATTGTTTATTGAGTTCAGAAAACAGCAAGGAACCAATTACCTCCGGCAGATAAATCATTACCCGGCAGGTTTAGCAAGAAATCAGCTCCGGAAAATGCCTGATCACTGGCGATATCCGGGACACCTATCGGATAGGCAAAGACTAACAGTTCTCGAAAGCTCTCCGGCAGCACTTACTGCATACCTGTTCACTTTATCCGACGCGTCTTACAGTAATGCTTCATATATCCGTTTTAAAAACCTCTTCTTTTCTTATTCATTCAAAAAAGATGATTTAAAAATAAAGGGGATGAGCCAGCTTAAAATTTACCTTCAAATGCAAAACATTTTTACACTTACCCCATTTAAACAAAGCGATCCGGAGATTCAAAACTTTTATTCATATTCTTTACCAAAAACAATTATTGCAGGTTTGCAACTCCAACTATAAGTACTGTCCGCCTCAGGCAAGCCATCGGCGGACAATATTTGATCAGTATGTTGGCCTTTTCTCACCTATTGCCACCGGGTAATATGTACCAGGCCACAATTTGTTATTAACTTTATCAACATCAGCAGGCTCAAACCCGATCACACATTTATAAGTCCAGGGCCAAACCATACAAACCCCGGTGGGCACTACATCAGATATGGAATGGAAATCCACCATCGTATTACTGAACCCTGAGAGCATGCCATAGCCCGGTTTCACTACAAACCAGTAAAGATCAAAAGGGCCATCCTTTTTCTTCGGTGGTGCAGTATATGCACTCAAACCAACAGCCATCAACAGCGCTGTTATACCTAATAAATACTTTTTCATATAGAATCGTTTGGTTTAATTACGCCTACTCTGTTATACAGGTTTTCGGCTTTCCCTGTTATCTGCATCGGCCAATGCAGATGGATTTATTGCAATAAAGCGTTTGGACAATAGAAGGCCGGTAATGACCAGCGAAATAATGACCAGGTTTAACCAGAAATGTTGAGGCCATGACAACCAGGGCACAATCCCATTGCAGGAACAGGGTAGTTGCTGAAAATTGAGCAATACATACCCGATATAGCCGGTGTAACCTGTCAGCAGAAAAAGCGAATAAAACAGGCCAGCCTTCCTGGTGCGCGGGATCAGCAGAAGCAGAACAGCCAGCAGGTTCACAGCCGGGATCAGTATGGTAACAGGATCTGCATAAGACCCTATAACCGGCATCTGCCCTAATGTGAAACGGAATGTTCTAAAATTAAACAGCTTGCTTAGTGAAGCGTAAGCAAATAGAAAAATAAGTGACGCTGCAATTGATTGAACAATTATTTTTCGGGTTGACATTTTCATGGAATAAAAGGTGGAAGGTTAATGCATGGATTGCCTGACTGGCTGCATGGGCAGACCCTGTGACTCATGCAGTCATCAATTATTTTCAACAGTACAGGTAGCTACTTTGGGAAAAATTTTAAATGAGAGGGAGTAGACACTCCCTCCGGGAACCACACTAAGTGGGAACGAAATATTATGCGTGTATGACTATTTATAATTCGCATTTCTTGACTTCCAGAGAAACAAGTCATCTTTTATACATTACCAGCCCGCCCTTTTTTCGAAGCCTGCGCGTCTTTGGTCGAACTACTTTCCTGGTGGAGCATCACAGTAATTTTGCTTTCCAGTTCTTTACGGTATTTATCGCTGAAAGAAAATCTTACATCCTTTAACACAACCTCATCTTTATCGAATGAAATGATCCGGTCAAGCGCGACAAGCGTACCCCTGTTTACCCGGGAGAAAGAATCTCCGGGAAGGATGGTCTCCAGTTGTTTCAGGCTCAAATGCGGAATGAATATCCCCTGGTCTGTACAGATCTTCACATGATGAGCTATCGACAACACATAACGAATATCCTTTACATCGATACGTACAAATTTCTTTTTCAAATGAATAAAGAAAAAAGATTGCATAGAGATTTAGGTTGTTTGGTAAGGCTTGCCATTGACATACAGAAATATTCATACTAGCAGTTTTCTGTTTTAACAAGTCGGTTTTGCTCAAGACCAACTAAGCCTTGCCTTTATTTTTTTTATCACATAGCAAATCATTCCGTCCTCACTTAAGCTAAAATAACCATGCTATCAAGATGATCTGGATCACTAATCATGAATTGGTTGATTGACGGCATGGATAGGCTCCAAAGCCTATCCTTCATACATTTGCTGATCATGACGATCAAACCGCAATACCTGGAGATCAAAACCTCGCAATTACCCGGCGCTGGGCTTGGTCTGTTTACTAAAGTATTCATACCAAGCGGCTCCCTTGTGATAGAATACAAAGGCGTAGTTACAACCTGGGAAGCAGTAAGGGATCAGATTGACAACGATTATATCTATTATCTCAGCAGCCGTCATGTAATCGATGCCGGACCTACCCCCAAAGCCCTGGCCAGGTATGCCAACGACGCAAAAGGAATAAAACAGGTGCCCGGGATAAACAACAATTGTATTTTCAAGAAGCTGAATGGCCGCGTTTATATTAAAGCCAGGGTGGATATTCTTCCCGGAAGTGAGCTCTTTGTAAGCTATGGAAAGCAGTATTGGGACACGGCAAGGAATAATGCGGAAATAGAAAAGAGAAGAAAACTGGAAGAAGCCAGACGTCAAAGCGAGGAAGAGGAAAGGAATAATGACTCGGTTTGAATGTTTTCCCACCAAGACGAAGACCACAAAGAATATTCTATCCTTACTTTATTAATCCATCTGCAAATCATGGTAACGATGAGAACGCTTAGAAAATAATTCTTTGTGGTCTTTGTCGTCTTGGTGGAAAAACAATTATCAGAAACAGATAATTATTAAATAGTTATCTTGCTACCCACTACCCTTATCCAGCACCTGTTTTCTTTTAAAATAAACAAGATGAAAAAACAATTCCTGGCGATTGCCTTTGCTTTATCCCTGTTTTCCTGCACTGCCAAACAGAAAGCTGACCTGCTTGTTTTCAACGCCACTATTTATACGGTGGATTCCTCTTTTTCCACTGCTGAAGCAATGGTGATAAAGGACGGGATCGTGCTGGCAACAGGCAGCAAGAAAGACCTGGAGAAAAAATACAAAGCCAGCGAAACAACAGATGCACAGGGCAAGTTCATCTACCCTGGCTTCATTGATGCACACGCCCATTTCACAGGCTATGGAACCGGTCTGCTGACCGTTGACCTGACCGGTACCGAAAACTGGGAAGACATACTCCACCGCGTAAGCGATTTTGCCAAAGATTTGCCGAAAGATCAATGGATCATCGGGCGCGGATGGGATCAGAATGATTGGGATGTAAAAGAATTTCCGAGCAATGAAAAGCTGAATGAACTTTTCCCCGGCCAGCCGGTACTGCTGACAAGAATTGACGGCCACGCTGCGATCGCCAACCAGAAAGCGCTCGATGCTGCCGGCATCAAACCTGGCGATAAGCTGACCGGTGGAGAAATAGAGACAAATAAAGGAAACCTGACAGGCATACTGGTTGACAATGCCGTGGATATTGTGTCGGCCAAGGTCCCTGCTCCCAGCAGCCAGCAATTCAAATCCGCTTTGCAGCAGGCAGAGCATAATTGTTTTGCTGTCGGCCTTACCACGATCGATGATTGCGGTTTGAATTATAATACGGTTGAGCAGATCAAAGCATTGCAGGACAATGGCGATCTTAAAATGCGCCTCTATGTAATGCTGAGCGATGAAAAAAACAACTACGATTATCTTGAAAAGAAAGGGATCATCCGCACAGGCCGTCTGCATGTAAGAGGCTTTAAAGTGTATGGCGATGGTGCGCTGGGATCAAGAGGAGCCTGCCTGTTGCAGCCTTACAGCGATAAACCCGGGCATTATGGTTTTCTGTTAAGCAACCCCGCACATTTCGATTCAGTGGCCAACTGGATCGCCCAGCGCGATTTCCAGATGTGCACACACGCGATCGGCGATAGCGGCAACCGCACTATCCTGAACATTTACAATAAATACCTTCATGGTAAAAATGACCGGCGCTGGCGTATTGAACATGCGCAGGTTGTGAACCCGGCTGATTTCGATCTCTTCGGTGCTGCATCCATCGTTCCTTCTGTGCAGCCCACTCATGCCACTTCAGATATGTACTGGGCTGAAAAAAGATTAGGACCGGAAAGAGTGAAAGGCGCTTATGCATATAAACAATTACTGCAGCAAAATGGCTGGCTCCCGCTCGGCACTGATTTCCCGGTGGAAGATATTTCTCCTTTTAAAACGTTTTATGCGGCTGTAGTGCGTAAGGATGCCAAAGGCTGGCCTGAGAAAGGGTTCCAGACAGAAAACGCACTCAATCGGCAGGAAGCCCTTCGCGGTATGACCATCTGGGCAGCCCGGTCCAATTTTGAAGAAAATGAAAAGGGCAGCCTGGAAGCTGGCAAGCTGGCCGATTTTATTATACTTGATAGAGATATAATGAAGGCCGGCGAGCAGGAACTGCTTCAGATCCAGGTGCTCAAAACCTATCTGGGTGGGGAAAAGGTGTACGAAAAGAGATGACCACAGCCCCCTACCCCCTCTCAGCTAATTTTTGTATGTTTGCAGGATGATTTGGAATGAAAACAGATCAGTCCGTATAGCCATTCTCGACCTGTATGAAGGACAAGCCAACCAGGGGATGCGTTGTATCCGCCAGATCATTAAAGACTGGGCGGAACAAAACGATCTCATTGTCCAATCCACCGAGTTTGATGTGCGCCTGAAAAACGAAGTTCCCGATACTTCTTACGATATCTATATTTCAAGTGGTGGCCCCGGAGATCCGCTCTCCAGCCGGTTTGACGACTGGGATATTGCCTGGTGCAAATGGGTAAAAGAGATCATGCGCTGGAACAGCAATCCTGACAACTCTCAAAAAAAACATATCTTCTTCATTTGCCATTCTTTTCAATTGGCCTGTCGTTATTTTAATGCAGGACTGGTTTGCAAAAGAAGGTCCACAGCTTTTGGTGTTTTCCCTGTTCATATGCTGCCTGCCGGGCACGAAGAACCTGTATTTGATGGGCTCCGCGATCCTTTTTATGCAGTAGACAGCCGCGACTACCAGGTGATACAACCCAATCATGGCCTTTTGGAAGATATGGGCGGTGAAATATTATGTATTGAAAAAAGCAGACCACACGTTCCTTATGAAAGGGCTGTGATGGGCATCCGCTTTAACGAATACATGATCGGTACCCAGTTCCATCCTGAAGCGGATGCACAAGGTATGAGCCTGCACCTGCAAACAGAAGAACGGAAGAAAACAGTGATCGAAAATCATGGGGAAGAAAAACTGGCCAGCATGCTGGAACAGCTGAATGACCCGGACAAGATCAGGTGGACCTATGCCCATGTGTTGCCGAACTTCCTGAACAATGCTATCGGCCAACCGGCAAAAGTAAACTCCGGAATACCTGAAATGGCATAAGCTGTTGCGTTTTCTTTCAACCGGATTAAGTATCTTCCTCAAACAAAAGCAGGTGATACAATGATCCCAAGCATCCGTAAGCAATTCAACGAAAAGTTCACAACCGACAGATACGAAGCATTCCTGAAAGAATTACATAACGTCTATCCCGGCGCTATCGAATTCCGGGTGGCAGAAACACCTGTTTTTATCCCCAACAGCTTCAAGGAAAAAATGCTGGATGCCTGTGAAAATATTGTAGATATCATTACAGGTCCTTCATTTAAAAAAATAACCGATAAAGCTATTCCTCCTTCCCTGAATGTGCCCGGGGAAACAAACCATTCCCAGTTCATCGCATTCGATTTTGGGATATGCATTAACAATGAAGGTGAGTATGAGCCGCAGCTGATCGAAATGCAGGGCTTCCCTACCCTGTTTGCCTACGAAGTGTTGCTGGATGATGTATGCCGTAACCATTTTCCTGTTCCCGAAGGGTTCTCCGCTTATCTCGGAGGCCACACAAAGGAAACTTATCTGCAATTGCTGAAAGAAATTATTGTAGGGGATCATTCTCCTGAAAATGTTATCCTGCTGGAGATATTCCCGCATCAGCAGAAAACCCGCATTGATTTTTATTGCACAGAAAAATATCTAGGTATTCAGCCTGTTTGCGTTACTGAACTGATCAGGGAAGGGAAAAAATTGTTTTACCTGAAAGACGGTAAAAAAACAGCCGTTAAAAGAATATACAACCGGGTGATCTTTGATGACCTGCAGCAACAATCACCTGAAGTGCAGGAAAAAGGAAAGATATTTTTTGAAGAACTGGATGTGGAATGGATCCCGCATCCATCCTGGTTCTACAGGATCAGCAAGTTCACTCTTCCCTTTATCCGTCATCCTTATGTACCAGCCACTTTTTTCCTGAATGAAATAAAACAACTCCCGACTGACCTGGAGAACTATGTGCTGAAACCCCTGTTCTCTTTTGCCGGGCAGGGAGTGGTGATAGATGTGACCGCCAAAGATGTTGAAAGCATCAAGGATCCTGAGAACTGGATACTGCAACGCAAAGTGAAATATGCCGACGTGATCCAGACACCCGATGTGCCTGCCAAAGCAGAGATCCGTATCTTCTATTTCTGGAAAGATGGTACTGCAAGGCCGGTACCTGCCAATAACCTGGCCCGCTTAAGTAAAGGCAAAATGATCGGCGTACGTTATAATAAGGATAAAGAATGGGTGGGTGGAAGCTATTGCCTTTTTGAATCGAATAAATAAAACAGGATTATGTCTCTCATAAAAGATATTAAACCAAAGCCACTGGCACCAGGCCTTACAGGTTATTATGCCCATGGAGAAAGAATGACATTAGGATTGGTAGAGATCGAAGCAGGAAGCCAACTGGCAGAGCATAAGCATCCGCATGAGCAGATCACTTATATCATAGAAGGGCAATTGGATATGATGATCGGAGGAAGGCCTTATTCCTTAACGGCTGGAATGGTCCATGTTATTCCTTCCAATACACTTCATTCTGCTATAGCAAAAACGGATTGTAAACTGATCGATGTGTTCAATCCGGTGAGAGAGGATTACAAATAAATTAAATGTATCGCCAAGGGCGCAAAGGGTGCGAAGAACGCGAGGAAGTTTAGTTAAACAACGTTGCGTTCTTTGCGCACCCTTTGCGCCCTTCGCGATATTCTAACTCAATCCACAAACTTCTTTTTCAATTCCGCCAGCTTCGCCTGGAATGGATTTGCCGGTGCTGCCGGTTTATTTCCAGGTTTAGAAGGCCTGTTCTCCTGGCGACCACCTCCCCTCGAAGAAGAAGACTGATCTGCTCCATCTTTCATGGATAAAGAGATCCTTTTGCGCGCGGGATCAACTTCCAGCACTGTCACCATCACTTTCTGCGTCAGTTTCACCGCCTCATTCGGATCGCTGATATAACGGTTGCTGAGATGGGAGATATGAACCAACCCATCCTGCTTTACGCCTATATCCACAAATGCACCGAAATTGGTAATATTCGTTACAATACCTGGAATTTTCATTCCTGGTTTCAGATCTTCCATGGTACTTACACCTTCTGCAAAACGAAACTCCTCTATAGCAGCACGCGGATCACGGCCAGGCTTTTCCAACTCCTTCAAAATATCTTCAATAGTGAACTGCCCGATGGTCTCTGTCACAAATTCTGAAGCTTTCAACCCTTTGCGGAGACTTGCATTGCCGATCAGCTCAGGCACAGTGCTGTCTGCCTTCTTTGCCATAGCTTCCACTACATGATAGCTCTCGGGGTGAACCGCTGAATTGTCTAAAGGATTGGCGGCTCCCGGTACGCGAAGAAAGCCTGCACACTGCTCAAACGCTTTCGGCCCAAGCATTGTCACTTTCTTCAGTTCTTCGCGGTTTTTAAATCCGCCATTCTTTGTTCTGTATTCAACAATATTTTTTGCTACTGTAGCGCTTAGGCCAGACACATACATCAGCAGGTGTTTACTTGCTGTGTTGAGGTCTACTCCCACAAAGTTCACACAGCTTTCCACCACCTGGTCCAATGCTTCTTTCAAACGGTTCTGGTTCACATCATGCTGATATTGCCCCACACCAATGCTTTTTGCATCGATCTTTACCAGTTCGCTCAAAGGATCCAGCAAACGGCGCCCAATGCTGATCGCGCCTCTTACGGTTACATCATGATCAGGGAATTCTTCCCTTGCCACTTCACTTGCAGAATAAATAGATGCACCGCTTTCATTGACCATGAATACAGAAACCTGTTTTCCAAAATCAATTCCCCGGGCCAGTTGTTCTGTTTCCTTACTGGCTGTACCATTTCCATAACCAATGGCTTGTATATCATATTTGGCCACCAGTTCTTTTATGGTCAGCACAGCGCCCTGCCAGTCGTTCTGCGGAGCGTGCGGATAGATAGTTGTATTGGACAGGAGATTACCATGCTCGTCAAGGCAAACCAGTTTGCAACCGGTACGGAAACCCGGATCCAGTGCCAGCACTCTTTTATGCCCCAGTGGAGATGCCAGCAACAGTTGGCGTAGGTTTTCCGCAAATACACGTATCGCTTCTTCATCAGCCTTGGTCTTGCTGCTCATGCGGAATTCCGTTTCAATGGAAGGCTTCAGCAAGCGGCTGAAAGAATCTTCGATGGCCAGGCTTACCTGCTGGGCAACCGGTCCTGATGTTTTCAGGAAAGTTCTTTTCAACGCTTCATTTGCAGTTTCCTTGTCCACATCAATGTTCATGATGAGAAAGCCTTCTTTTTCTCCCCGGCGTATCGCCATGATGCGGTGGGAAGGACTATCGGCAAGCGGCTCTTTGAAATCGAAGTAGTCGCGGTATTTCTGTGCTTCAGCTTCTTCTTTTTTGGAAGTAAGCACACGGGAAGAAAATACTGCGTCTTCTGTAAACAGCTTACGGACAATATTACGCGCCTGTTCGTTTTCGGAAACCCACTCTGCTATGATATCCCTGGCACCCTGTAATGCTTCTTCTTTATCTTTTACCTGCTCATTGATGTATTTCGCAGCTTCCTCTTCCACATTAATACTTTCCTGGTCAAACAGCAATTTGGCCAGCGGCTCCAGTCCTTTTTCGATCGCCACTGAGGCTTTTGTTTTACGCTTGGGTTTATAAGGAAGATAAATATCTTCCAGTTCCGTAGCGTTTACCGTATCTTCTATACGCTTCTTCAGTTCCGGCGTCATCTTCCCGGCATCTTCAATAGTTTTGATGACGGTTTCTTTTCGCTTCTCCAGTTCGTTAAAATATTTGATCTGTTCAATCACACTGGCGATCGCCACTTCATCGAGGTTACCGGTCGCTTCTTTACGGTAACGGGCAATAAAAGGGATGGTGGAACCTCCATTATGCAGCTCCAGGATATTCATCACGGGCTTGATGCCCAGGTTAAGGGTAGCAGATATATGCTGCAGGTATTTGATCTCCATATTGCAAAATTAGGGCAGCAAATGTAGGAGTGGTTTTGATAAAAAAAATTTGTTTATTTCCACAGGCTTTGTAGCATAAAAACCTACTCTTCAGAGGTGTTTTTTAGCTTTGCCATTACCGGGTAAGGGTTTTTCACAATGATCTTTTTCCCTGCCAGTTCGTTTTTCCCGGTGATCTCCACCCAGCCATGATCTTTGATGCCTGTTTCCACTGCCTGCAATTGAAACACGCCTTTTCCGGTTTCTTCCAGTACAAATTGCCCGTCGCCATAGCGCACCACTGCTTCTTCAGGAACTGCCGTTACTTCTGCTTCATTCACCCTGATACTGGCATTCAGGAACATTCCCGGTAAAAGTTGTTTAGGTTGTTTTTCGAAATGACAATGGACCAATGCGCTCCTGTTATCATCCACATTCTTGGTAACCAGGAGCACTTCACATTCATATTCAGTTGCCGGGTCATCCACAAAAGTGACCATTACCTTCTGTTTGGGTTTGATCTTAGCCAGGTCTTTCTCAAATACAGTAAGTGCTGCATGTATATCATCGGGGTTGATCAATTCAAACAGAACATCAGAGGGGTTCACATATTTCCCGATGTTGACATTCACTTTTGAAACAAAGCCATTAATAGGAGAATATACCGGCACACTGCGGGAGATATTCTGTTCGCTCAGGTTAGCGGGATTGATACCGATCAGCCTGAGTTTCTCATCATATCCTTTCACCAGCACTTTCTGCGCTGTAAAATCCGCTTGCGCCTGTTGATATATCTTATCGGCATTCACTTTATTTTCATTCAGCATTTTCTGCCTTTCAAATTCTTTTTCACTGTATTGAAGTTTTGCCCTGGCTACCAGGTAATCCTGTTGCAATTGGATCAATGCAGGATCTTCCATGATAGCTATCACTTCCCCTCTGTTCACATGTGCGCCAGGCAGAAGCTTTGTGTTCTTTAAATAACCGCCCAGGGGAAAGCTAACAGACACAATATTTTGCGGCGGCACATCCACCAGCCCGTTTACTTTTAATTCACTGTTGAGCGGTCTTTTTTGTACCGGGCCGGTTTCAATGCCAGCATTGGCGATCTGTTCCGGTGTAAGCGCCACGGTATTTTCGGGTAATGCAGCCGCCTTCTCTTCCGGTTTCTTTTCAGAATTGCAGGCGCTTGTCATGCCCAGTATGATCAGGATAATTATATAACGCATAAATTTTATTTTCCGGTTAAGTACTCCAGTTCAATAATCGTTTGATTGTATTGCCTCACGGCATCAAGGTAATTCAATTGAATAGATACAGCATTATTCATAAGCACTGTCCATTCCAGGTAGCTTATTTCACCATTCTGAAAACTCAGTCTCGACGTATTGATGATCAGTTCAGCCTGTTGCAACCCTGTTTGCTCATAATATTGCAAAGCCAGGTCCTGCTTCTTGTATTCCTGTTGCAGTTGCAGGAGGTTATTCTGGATCACCTGCTCCACTGAAGCCGTATTGATCCTTGCTATATCTTCTTTTACCCTGCTGGCACGTATTCTTGCTTTGGCAGCAGAATTGAAAATAGGAATACCAAGAGATAAATTCACAATATGGAATCTTCTGCCTGCACCGTAATATTGCTGGTTCACCCCATCAGTACTCTGATACCCGATGATGGATTGATTGGCATAACCCAACGTAATATCAGGTGAAAGCTTTGCTTTTTCAGCAGCAGTTTGAGCCATTGCCGTATTGATCTCAGAACGGGCATACTTCACTTGCGGGTGTGCAGCAATGGCAGCAGAATCGAACAACACTACCGGTGTCATCTTCAAAGAAGAATAAGCAGGCAATAACAAACTGTCTGTATTCATCAGCCATTGCAAGCGTTGTTGCAGGATCAGTATATCTGTTTCCAGTTGCTGGCGTTGCAGGTTTAGTTGTTGCAGTTGCGCATCAGCTGTTGTTTTCTCCAGGATATTTGATTCACCGGATTTCAAACGGAGCGCTGCTGATTGCTGGAAGCGGCTGTAAACAGAATCCAGTCTTTGCAGCAGTTTTCTTCTCTCCTGCCAGTCGGCCAGTTGATAAAACACTTTTTTGATCTCCCTGTCCAGCTCAGCCTGCTTCCAATCAGCGAGTTGCTGCTGAGCAAGCTCCTGCATATTGTATAATGCCTGTTGCCTTTGATAAACGACAGGCAGGCTAAAAGATTGGTTGATGAAAAAACGGGTATCGCTTTTTACACTGTTAAGCCCGCCATATTCGCCACCCACCTGTGTTTTGGAAGGATCAAATTTCCCTGTTTGCAATTGCTTCCAGTAAACAGATTCTTTTCTTGCAGCCTGTATGCCCAGGTTGTTCGTATGGGCCTGCTCAAGCATTTGCTGCAGCGGCATACGTTCCTGTGCATTGGCATACTGGGAACAAACAAGGAATAAGATCAATGCGGCAGGCGCGGCAGGAGATTTTCTTTTCCGCTTACGTTCCAGCCATTGATATAAGACAGGTAATACCACCAATGTCAAAAATGTTGCGGTGATCAGGCCTCCGATCACTACGGTAGCCAATGGCCGTTGCACTTCAGCACCTGCGCTTTTGCTGAGTGCCATTGGTAAAAAACCAAGTGAGGCCACTGCAGCCGTCATCAACACAGGCCTTAAGCGTATCTGTGTTCCTTCCATAATAATATATTTAACATCCTTCAACCCCTGCTTCTTCAAGCGGTTGAACTCGGCGATCAATACAATGCCATTCAGCACTGCCACACCAAACAAAGCGATAAAACCAACCCCGGCTGATATGCTGAAAGGCATTCCCCTGATCCATAATGCCAGCACTCCTCCTATCGCAGACAATGGAATGGCAGAGAATATCAGCACACCGTATTTCAGGGAGCCAAAAGCGAAGTAGAGCATCAAAAGGATCAGCAGCAATGCAGCAGGCACAGCAATAGATAAACGTTGCTTTGCTTCCACGAGGTTTTCAAACTGTCCGCCATACTTCACATAATAGCCAGAAGAAAATTTTAATTGCTGATTCACTTTGGTGCTCAATTCATCCACCACCGATTCCACATCACGGCCCCTTACATTAAAACCGACAATAATGCGGCGTTGTGCATTTTCCCTTTGCACCTGGTTAGGGCCTTGCTTTATTTCAACAGTTGCTACCTGGTAAAGCGGCACCTGCAGCCCTGTTGGCGTAGGGATGAGTAATTGCTGCACGTCGTTGATATCTTTTCTTGATTCATCCTGCAGGCGTACCACCAGATCATAACGGCGTTCATTTTCGTAAATGAGACCTGCGGATTCACCTGCAAAAGCCGTGCGTATTACCTGGTTCACATCTGCTATGTCCAGTTGATAATGCGCCATGGCATCGCGGTTATAATTGATAACGATCTGCGGCAAGCCTGTAACCGTTTCAATATAGATGTCTGTAGCGCCTTTTACGGTGCCGGCCAGCTTGCCTATCCGGTCTGCATACACAGAAAGACTGTCGAGGTTCTCACCAAAGATCTTGCAAACAATATCCTGGCGTGCTCCGGAGATCAGCTCATTGAAACGCATTTGTACAGGAAACTGGAAGCCTGCTGTAAGCCCCGGCACTTCTTCCAGTGCTTTACTCATTTTATTTGCCAGCTCATCAAAGGAAGATGCCGAAACCCAATCAGCACGCGGCTTGAGTGTGATCATGAGATCCGTCATTTCCAGCGGCATCGGGTCTGTAGGTATTTCACTCGAACCTATACGCGTCACGATCTTTTCCACTTCAGGGAAACGGCTTTGCAGGATAGATACTGCTTTCTGCGTAGTATGAATGGTCTCCGTTAATGAACTTCCTGTAAGCAGCCTTGCATCCACCGCAAAATCGCCTTCTTCCAGTTCAGGAATGAATTCACCACCCAGGCGGCTCATAAGCCAGAAAGCAATGGCAAATAACACCACTGATATGCTTACGACTGTTTTAGGAAATGCCAGTGCTTTTTGCAGCAGGCGCCTGTACCATCGCTGCAATGCGTTCATCATCTTATCTGCCCAGGTATCTTTATGACTGATCTTTTTACTCAACACCAGTGAAGACATCATTGGAACATAGGTGAGCGACAGCAGGAAGGCCCCGATCAATGCAAAAGAAACCGTTTGCGCCATAGGGCCAAACATCTTTCCTTCAATGCCGGTGAGTGTAAGAATGGGTAAATAAACGATCAGGATAATGATCTGGCCAAATACTGCCGAGTTCATCATTTTACCCGCAGCGTTCTCCACTTCGTCATTCAGCTGAGCCGAAGAGATGCGCGTCAATGCTGAAAACCGTTTATCGTGCATCAAACGGTGCAATACTGCTTCCACGATAATAACAGCGCCATCCACGATCAACCCGAAATCAAGGGCACCCAGGCTCATCAGGTTGCCTGAAACACCGAACAGGTTCATCATACTAACAGCAAACAACATGGCGAGGGGGATAACAGAAGCCACGATCAGCCCTGCCCTGAGATTGCCCAGGAAAAGCACCAGCACAAAAACAACGATCAGTGCGCCTTCCAGCAGGTTTTTCTTCACTGTACCGATCGCGTTGTCCACCATTTTGGTGCGGTCGTAAAACGTTTCCAGCACCACGCCTTCCGGCAATGTTTTCTTTATCGCATTGATCCGTGCCTTCACATTTTCAATAACAGCAGAAGCATTGGCGCCTTTCAGCATCAGCACTACAGCGCCGGCCACTTCTCCCTGGTCTTTATAGGTCATAGCACCGTAGCGGATGGCATGCCCAATTCTTACCTCAGCCACATCTTTGAGGTAAACAGGGATGCCTGTATCTGTATGCCGGATGAATATTTTTTCAAGATCAGCCGTAGTAGCTGCCAGTCCTTCCGTCCGGATAAATAAAGCGGTCGGCCCTTTTTCAATATAAGCACCGCCGGAATTCTGGTTATTTTTTTCCAGTGCGTTGAACACATCGGCTATGGTCACTTTCATACTCTTAAGGCGGTCTGGCTGCACAGCTATCTCGTACTGTTTCAGATAGCCCCCAAAGCTGCTGACATCAGCTACGCCCGGAGTGCCCAGCAGTTGGCGTCTTACGATCCAATCCTGCATAGAGCGCAATTCAGTCAGATCGTACTTGCTTTCATATCCTTTTGCCGGCCTTAACACATACTGGTATATTTCGCCAAGCCCTGTAGTGGCCGGCGCCAGCTCCGGATTACCTGCACTGGCAGGTATTTCTGTTCTTACCTGCCCCAACCGCTCGCTGACCTGCTGTCGGGCCCAATAGATATCCGTTTCATCAGAAAATACAACTGTAACTACAGAAAGGCCGAAGCGCGAAATGGAACGCATTTCCTTTATGCCGGGTATATTGGCATTGGCCTGTTCCAGGGGAAAAGTGATCAGCCGCTCCACTTCAGGTGCGGCGAGTGATGGAGATACAGTGATTATCTGTACCTGGTTGCTCGTAATATCAGGCAAAGCATCAATCGGAAGCTGCCTGAGGTTTATTGCTCCCCATACCACCAGGGCAAGGGTGAATAAACCTATGATAAGCTTGTTCCTTACGGAAAAGCGAATAATAGAATTTAACATGCAAAAAAAGTTATGCCTGTGAAAAATAAATATTTATATCCTATCAGGCACAGCGGGGAGGCTGGAAAATATCGAAAGATGAGAATTGAGGTTTCTTGATCTCATTATAACTATAAAATTCCGCTGACAATATTGCCGGCGGCTCAATCATAAAGGAAGGAGGTGCAAATGAGCAAACTGCAGAGCCAAGCAGGGTATGGCAACCCGCATCGCGGAATGGGAGCTGCTGGTCCTGCATAAAATCATCGTCCACAATAACAGGCCCCATATAATGCATATTTAAAAACTGCGAAAAGCTCAGTTCCGGGTCAGCCTGGCGATGAACGTTGAAATGTTCTATGAGGAAAGGTATGCGCATTAACTGGTGAAACTCTGCAAAAGCGAGCATGTAAACAGAAATGAAGAGTATGCCGGCGAGGCGTTTCACAGGACGAATATAAGAAAAAGAGCGGAAGGGAAGGTTATTATTCGTTGACCGTTGGCCGGGTGGCTTAGTGACCGGCGGTTAACTTACAACGGTCAATAATTAACGCACTGTATATCTGACTCCTCCAAACACTCTTATTCCCTGGTTGGGCGCATACACATAAGAAGGATCAAAGCTCAATGCATAGGGGTTTTCTGCTGTAGGCAGGATATTGCCTCCTGCATCATACAGCAGGTGCTTATCGAAAGGATCATGCGAGCGGGCAATGATAAAAGGCGTGCTTTGAGCAGGCGTCCAGTTGAGCAGGTTCTTAATGCCAGCAAATATTTCCAGCCTGCTATTCACCAACCTGGTGCATTGAATATTCTGAATGCTCCAGATGGGCGAGTTGGCCGGGCGCGGATCTTTGTCAGACAATAAAGGCAGCCGCATTGGGCCATAGATATTACCGGTATAATCGATTGTAATACCTGCCGCAGGAAAGCTATAGCTGATGGCCCATGTGCCACTCCATTTTTCCGTTAATACAGGGCGGGTTGTAATGGTATGTCCGTCTGCATCTTTTTCTGTTTTGTTTACATTTTGCACAGTTGCTCCCAGCAGGCTTTTGAAGCGGTGGCCTTTATTTAATTCCAGGTTAAGCGTAAACCCTTTTGATGCAGCATGCCCCTGCAGGTTGCGGTAGATGATCAGGTCAGGATCAGTATCATAATCGGCGATGATCTGGTTGGTAAAATAAGAATACCAGGCAGAGGCATCCAGGTTGAGCGAAAGATCATCCCAGCGGAAGTTGTGCGTATAGTTCAGATTGACATTATAACTTCTTTCCGGCTTTAATGATCCAAATATCTTAACA
Organism: Chitinophagaceae bacterium; assembly: GCA_036262095.1. GTDB lineage: Bacteria > Bacteroidota > Bacteroidia > Chitinophagales > Chitinophagaceae > Terrimonas_A. The sequence goes on from DATAJQ010000054.1 coordinate 75,255, forward strand.
GCCCGTGCACCTGTAAGCGCTGCATGATCTTCTGTGAACAAACTGACTACCCTGAAACCTGTTCCTGCATTCAGCCGGAACACCTGCTGATCTTTCAACGACCATTTCCATGCAAGCCGGGGTGTGATGATCCCTCCATGTGCAGGATGATGATCATAACGAAGCCCCAGCAACAAAAGATGATTCGCATCCGGTTTCCATTCATCCTGTATGAATAATCCCGGGATCAGATATTTCTCCGGTTCATTTTTTCCGCTTAGCGTATCTGTTGTTGCTGTTGAATTATCATCATAATAATTATAACGCAATGCGGCACCGGCAAGCAAGCTATGCGATGCGCCGGCTTTATGGTCCCAGGTAAGCTGAGCAAAAGCGATCCTCTGATCACCCATATAAGGGGTAGTACCGTAATACGAATTCTGCCGGTGACTGGTGGCAGAAAAAGAAAAGAATATTTTTTCCTGCACCGGCAACTGATAATTACCCATCAATTCCCAACGGCTGGTATAAATGCTTTCGCCATAAAGGCTATCACCACCGCGGAATGATTTGTTCCAGCGCATATCGCCTCCCCACCTGTCTTCATAAAAGTAGCGGGCTGCAAGTGAGGCCACACGGTTATGTTTGCGGGCAAGACTGAGTTTATTAAAAACGGAAATGCGATGTTGAAGCGTTACATCGGTAAACTGATCACCGTTCTTATCAACAGGATGCTGGTAATTGTAATAATCAACACCCAGCAGGGATTTGATATTCCTGCCCAGCTTTAACGTAGTGCCCATATCAATATTATATTCCTGCCAACTGGTAGCCATCATATTTGCAGTGAACATGGGGGCTTTATCCGGTGATTTGGTGATGATATTGATAAGACCTCCGATCGCTTCTGAACCATACAGGCCGGAGGCAGGGCCTTTTACAATTTCAACTCTTTCGATCAGTTGGGTGGGAATTCCAAATAAGCCATACACAGAAGCGAGACTGCTTACGATAGGCATTCCGTCAATCGTGACCATGGTGTAAGGTCCTTCCAATCCGTTGATATGAATATCGCCGGTATTGCATACGCTGCAGTTAAGTTGCGGCCTTACTCCATTTACATTCTGCAACGATTCAAAAATGCTGGGAGCGGGATTCTTTTTGAAGAACTGTGGTGTATATACTTCCACCGCTACAGGGCTTTCCAGCCTTTTCACCGGTTTCATTGTACCGGTAACAACGATAGCGTCCAATTCGCGGTGATCAGGAACAAGCAGGATCAGCAAAGACCGTTTTTCATTGATATGAACCAACTGGGTAAAATAGCCTGTAGCAGATACTTTCAGTGTAAGTCCCTGTTGTGGATCTGCTACAAACTTCCCTTCTTTATCTGTAACGAGGGCTGATGAGTCTTCCATCCGGACAGTAGCGCCGGCAATAGGTTCACGGGTCTGAGCATCCAGTGCCTGGCCGCTGACAGTATGCTGCGCCAGGGAGCAAAAGCTCAATGACATTATTATTAAAAGCAGGGTGATCTGTTTCATTATTACATTTGTCTAAATATATTTTTAGACATGTCTAAAAATATATTTAGACAAATGTAATAAAAAAGCCTGTCAGTTTCCTGACAGGCCAAAAAAATTCTGAACAGCTCGGGTTATTATTACTGAAGCACGGGACGCAATTGCAGATACACCTGAAAACCAACCGGTAAATTTCCATATACCGGTTTCAGCCCTGAAGCCGGGAAATTGAGTGTAACCTGTGTTCCGGCGGCAAGGTCTACCACTTTACTTTTCCAGATGCCACGGTTATAACCTGCAGTGAATACATGTACATCAAAGGTTTGGTGGCCTAACTGATCTTCGAGTGCCAGTTCTTCGGTTGATTTCTGTACCCATTCATAGCGACTGTATAACGCATTCCGGCCAAACCGGTAATTCTCTTCCAGCAGCAGGGAGTGTTCCTTATGCCCTTCACCTTTATCATTGAAACCCCAGATAAGCGCTGCATTCAGATCTTTGGCCTTACCGGTCTTTTTCGCATACAATACAGAAGCTGTAGTACGGGTAACATCCACTCCGGGTTCCAGCAATTCGGGTTCATTAATGAATCCCTGTGAAAACTGCAAAGCCCAATTAGGAGATGGATTATAGGATAATCGGTAGCTATAACTATCAAACCTGGCTTTGTCAAATCCGTATCTTTCTTCATCCGGTTCACGTCCCGTAAAAATGGAACCTTCCAGTTTGAATTGCTTATACCGGAATCCCAACGTTCCCACACCAAATGTGATATGGGTAGCATCCTGCCAATGGTGCCCAAGTGGTGCATCAGGATTATTCATCGCTGATATCCGGTGCATAAAAGCCGGAGCGCTTATAGCAGGCTCGCCAGGATAACCGAAATAGGCAAATACGTCCGTATGTTTATTGATCGCATAACTGTATCCCACACTCAGTTCCGCAAACAGATCATGCGGGTGCTGCCTATTAACCAGCGGATTCCCCTTATATGTTTCACCTGACTGGAACAATAAAGGATATCCATTACCGCCTTCAGTGAGCCTGTCCAAACTGAGCATGGCTTTTGCGGAAAAAAGGCCCCTCTTTCCCACCCTCCTGTTCATCATCACCATAAACCAGTTGGGCGCATCAAACTTATCAGCACCTATTCCTTTATTAAAAATATCTGTATTCGTGTAGCGGAGAAATACACTGCCATGAAACATCCACATTGTTTTCTTGCCTGTCATATACATATACATCGGCGTTTCATCGGGCAGCCAGGAGGTGCCTGAACCATTGCGACTCATCGGCAGGTTAAGGGAGTATGCATGTGACATGGGGTGGCTCATTCCCTGATCATGTTCCATAGCATGGTCATGCTCCATTTTATTCTTTCCGGGGATGGTATCTTTCTTCTCCTGCATATTCTGCATCTTATGATGCTCGTGCTGTGCTGTGGACTGTATGGCAAACGCACCAATCAATAACAGCAATAAAAAAAACTTTCTCATTGACAACATTTTTTCTTACGAATAATGACGCAACAAATTTCCTGCCTTTATAGAGGTGGCTTGTTATATAATTGGAAGAAAGATTTGTAAAAAACGGAAGCCGGCGGGCTGTTCCCGGCCCGCCGGCTTTCCGCTAAAGATCGTTGATCTTATTAAGAGGAGGCCTGTAATGCTCCTTGAACTGACTTGGTGTAAAACCTGTTACTTTTTTGAACTGACCTGATAAATGGGCTACACTGCTGTAACCCAGTTTGAAAGCTATCTCGCTGACAGTGTGCTCATCATGCGCCAGCCATTCCTTTACTTTTTCGATCTTTTGAAGAATAAAGAACTGTTCTATCGTAGTATTCTCTACAGAAGAAAAAAGCTGGCTCAGGTAGTGATAATCTTTCAGCAAAGCGGAGGAAAGATAGACTGAAAGGTTATCTTTCATTTCATCCAGTTCGCCAGACTGCACCAATTGGATGATCTTTTGCCTCATCTGATCTACCAGTTTTATTTTCTGGTTGTCCATCCATTCAAAACCTTCTGCCTGCAGGGCTTCCTTCAAATGCTGTACCTGCTGAGTTGTAAGATCATTGAGCGTAGTGACCACACCCAACCTGATTTCTTTGACAGGAATACAGGCCTGATGAAAGATCTGTTTCACCGCACTCCTGCAACGGTCACACACCATATTCCGGATATGCACTTCCATATTATTTCTTCTTCTTCTTCAACGCATTTAAAAAAGTACGTTCCAGGCTGATCAGCCAGCTATCCTTTGTCATCCGCTGCATATCGCTGCCCAACTGAAAACGGTATCCCAGGTTCAATTTTGTATTGCTGTTAAAGATCAGTTGCACAGCGGGTGCAAGGTCGATATAATAGGCTTTCCTGTCGAGCGATTGCTGCGCCAGCAACTCCGTATACAGATTGAGATTTGTTTGCCTGTAATCCGTGTATTGAAAAGGCAGCAATAAATATCCTGCAGACAGTGAATAGTTCATCGCCTGGTATATCCTTGATGGAGTATAAACTGTTTTATCATTCCGCGAACCATCGAGTGATTGCAGATGGCTCACTGTAGCGGAAACTGCCAGCTTATGCCACAATTGTGTGGCAATAATTCCCAGTTGTGCACCGCTCTTGTCTCCCTGGAAGCTCAGCTCATCAAAATGAAAAGGGCTGCGGCTGTAAGCAGCCTCACCAAATACGGCCATCCGGAAATGCGAATGCAGATCGTCACTGGAAAGGAACCTGTATTTCGCATACAGGTAAACCGATTCCCAGCGGAAATTATTCGTATGCATATCCGCAAAAGTGGCACCAGCATGCACCATCCAGTTCTTATTAAGCCCAAACATGATCTCCGGTGTATAGCGCTGCATGAACCTGTTGGAAGGCGCTTTCTTGCCGATATAGTTGGCACTTAATTTAGCACTGATAGAACGGGCCGGCATATTGGAAGCAGGCTCTGTGTATACATATAATTCCTGGGCGCCTGTAGTAAAAGAATACAGGGACAGGAATGCAAATAAAATCTGTTTCATCATTATTGTTCTTTGAAAAACAATCCTTCCATAAGCCTATTCTGCCAAAAGCCGGGCGATCTCTTTATCCAGTTCTTTCCCTTCAATGTTTATCGCCACCACATCTCCTTTCTTGTTGATCAAAAAAGTAGTGGGCAAAGCGCTGATATTCCAGCGGCGGGCAGACTCTGCTCCCCATACAGTCGGTTCATTCACCTGCAGCCAGCTGATCTTGTCCTGCCGGATCGCTTTTTCCCAATCTTTTTTTTCATCATCCAGGGATACGCTGTAAATCTCAAATCCTTTCGATTTATATTTATCATACAACTTAACCAGCTTTTTATTGGCACTGCGGCAAGGCATGCACCAACTGGCCCAGAAATCGAGCAGGATCACTTTTCCTTTTAAAGAAGAAAGAGATATTTTATCACCCTTTACAGTAGGCAGTTCTATTTGCAAACGCGGGTCTGCAATATTGGCTACCTGTGCCCGGCTCACGGTGGCCATGCATAGCAAGGCCAGGACCGGAAGGATTGATCTCATCATAGTTAATAATATTTATAGGGTACGGGATCCGGATCAAATCGTCACATGGTAAATCCTCGCATCTTCTTTCACACCATCCTTCACACAACATGATGCGGCCTTACCTGTTTGCAGGCAACTCATCTTTGTAGCACCGCTGATCTTTTTGAACTGTTTGGCGGAAACAAAGTTTTTGTCTACCACGGTAAGGGTTTGCTCCCCATCCAGCATATTTGATTTTATATCCAGGAAATGGAATACAGCGTTTCCTATTTCTATATGCTTGTCGTTGCCGATCGCTACATGATTGAACTGGCCGGTTACTTTCAAGCCGCCTACGGAGAAACCTGCATCTTCCACTGCCTTGCGGATAGCATCGATGCTGACGGGTGTGTTTTCTTTAAATACAATGTTGAAAGCAGAATTCTTAATGTCTGACCGCACGGACGCCACAAAAGGCACTTCCTCCAATGCTTTGTTGATCGCATTGCTGCACATGGCACAGGTAAGGCCTGTAGCCTGCAGGGTGGCTTTGCTGAATTGAGCAGTTGCCCCCAGGGTCATGAATCCTGCTATTAATAAAATCAATAGCTTCTTCATTCCAAAATTATTTAGACATTAAAAGATTAATGAGCTTCGCTGCAGCATGATTTTGCTTCGCCTTCTTTAGCCACTTTGCCTTCTCCTTCTTTGCTGCAACAGTCTGCTTTTTCTTTCTTAACAGACGCGGAAGGCTGTTCTTCTTTTTTCACCCTATCATATTTGCAGCAGGCATGCAGCTTATCGTAAGCTTCATCTGCAGCTTTGAAATCGCGCGTATCATATCCTACAGCAGCAATGCCCTGCTGGATCTTAGCGGCGTTGGTAGAAGAACTATTGTATTTAACGGTGAGAATTTTAGACTCTGTATTCCAGTCGGCTGAAGTAGCACCGGCTTTCTTTGCAGCTTTCTCAATATTGTTTTTGCACATGCCGCAATTTCCTGACACAGGGATTGTATCTGTTTTGGACTGGGCAAAAGAAGCTGTAGAGAATGCGATGCAGAGAGCGATTATTGAAAATACTTTAAACGTTTTCATTGTTTTAATTTTAATGAATGGAATTAAAAAACAGTTATTTGAAGACAGTATAAGCGTGTACTAAACCGCCCTGTCTCAAATTCTGAAAACGCAATTTTGCAAATAAGTCTCCTGCCCTTTCAATAAAGGCGGCGGCTGATTGGGAGTGTGTCCCTGTAAAGGAATATTATAAAAAGAAGTTGCAATAAACTCAGAAGGGACCTGTACAGGCAGGGTCAGCATTTCCAGGTTAAAAGTAACCCCTGTTGTTACTTTCTGGTCATCCTCCATTTTCACCATCTTCACCTCATCCCGGCAGCAGCCATGCGAATCGTCGATATGCATGCCGCAGATGCCGCAATTCTCGCTCTCTGTAATGAATAACTGGGTGGAAGCCAAGCGGTTCATGCAGTAATGCGAGTTGATGATCACCCCGGTACTGAAAGCCAGGTAGCACAGCAACAATATGAAAACGCCTGTTTTACGCATGAATAACTACAAAGATAGCAGGATTCCGGGATAATCAAAACCGGGGACTGAACGGGAATTGTTAATTCACAAAACTCCAGTTGATCCCAAACCGCAGCAGCAGACCCGGGTAAGGATAGCCCGGCACTTCTATATTATTCTTCGTGAAGCCAAATCCATCACTTGTAACCTGTGCTGTGTTAAGGTTCTCTGCGCGGAAATAAAACTTAAACCCTTTGATCCGGAAATGCACATACCCTGTGATATGAGGCCGTGCATTGGAAATAGTGACGGAGTCCTGGTAATAGAACTTACCCAGGATGGGAGAATATCCATCCCCTTTATAGCGGGTATGATAACGGACTTCAGCCCCGAAAGCAATGTTCAGGTTTTTGAAACCGAGGTTGCCTTCATAACCGATCCGGTTGCGGGTGAACAGAGCGGGCACATTCACTTCGGCATTACCGATCCGCTGCTGGTAATACAGGTCTGCGTGCCATTTCCAGCTGCGCCCGAGATTGATGGTCTTTTGCAGCGTCAGTTGCAGCAGGTTGAAAAGGGTTGACTCCTGGCTTAGCTCGTAAAAGTTTTTTAAATACGTGTAGTTGGTGACCATAAAATAATCAGCCCCTAACCTCAGTTGCAGATCAGGCTGATACATGGAACCGAATAAATGGATGATATTTTCTTTTTTGAACTCCTGTATCTGCGGCATCAGGTAAAAGCTGCTCCTGCTGTCATAAATAAAAGAAGGAGTACGGTTCACATTCTCGAATCCCAATTGAGCATAAGAACGTTTTTTACCGATAAACCGCTGCAGGCTTCCATAAGCATGATAATCGCCGCTGTTGAGCCCTACGAAATAGAGTTTACCATTCGCCTCAATGATCCATTTCTGATTGCGGCTCCTGTTGCGGTATTCGGCATGTCCGAAAATATTATACATAGAGAAATGCCCGCTATCACTGGTCAGCGACATGTTTTGTATAGCTGCCCCTACTTTAAAGAATTGTTGCAGGTTTTTGGCATCAGGATACTGATAAATGGAAAAATCATTGATGAATTCTTTCCAGGAATCTTTTACACGGAATGTATCGACAGGAGTGGGAAATGTAATATTATATGCGTTCCTGTAATAAACCGAATCGCCTATATAATCCCTGAATTCGTAATTACGTTTGGTGAACTGCGTGGTGTATTCAAACCGGAGCCTCGGGTAAAAAAGAGGGATCACGGTAGAGTCTGTTACAAGTGAATCTTTTTTTCCCAGATCATATTGTTGACGCAGCAGAACAGTGAAATCATTGTAACGGTTACCTGTTCCCACATCAGTATTAAAGAAATCCGTTGCATAGCCAGATGTTCCGCCGAGGTTCGTAAAAATATTAAAGCGGTCTTTATAGATCGAACTGTCCAGGTCGGTCAGGCTCTGGATACCGCCGTTCTCCCCTGACTGCAACTTGTTGGCCAGCACGATCAGGTAGGCATTATACCGTTTATCTACGGTCTGGTACCAGGAAGTGAACAGGTAATTATTATGATTAGTCTTCTGGTTCCTGAAAAAACCCGATGCATTGATCAGCCGGTATTGAAACAAAAAATTCCAGTTGGGTTTGATGTTTTGCGTATGCATCAGATCTATCTGTTGCTCTGCCCGGCTGCTCAGGGTATAATTAAGTTCCGAATAAGGACGTGTGGTATTAAAGAACCGTGCTCTTTCCACCGACCACCGGTAAATATCAAAGGCATGGAATCCCGGATCGAATCCAGGTTGAAAAGAAGGGGAAAATAGCAGTGAGCGCGAAGCAGTGCCGGTATTGCCCAGGGTGATATTGGTGGCAGGTACCGGAAAGCGGGTCGTAAAATCGTTGATGGATGAGTCAAGCAGGTAGTTCCTGGTTGAATCAAGATACCTGAAACGGATAGTGATGGAATCCTCATTCTTATCCCTTCGTTTCAGGCTGTCTGTTTCTCCTCCGCGGGAAGAAAAGTTGCTTCCCATTTGCCTGATCCTGCTTCCTCCCTGCCGCAGCAGGTCGCGCTGCGAGAATGATGGCAAGGACATGAAAAGCAGGGCTGCCAATGCGAGATATGTAAATTTCAGGTTCAGTGTAAAGGTTTTAAAAGTATTGCTCAGCCTTCGCTAAAGCTTCGGCTGACACCGTCAGCCAAAGCTAAACTTTAACTGACACCGTCAGCCAAAGCTAAACTTTAACCGACACCGTCAGCCAAAGCTAAACTTTAACCGACACCGTCAGCCGAAGCTAAACTTTAACTGACACCGTCAGCCGAAGCTAAACTTAACCGACACCATCAGCCGAAGCTAAACTTTAACTGGCAGCGCCAGCCGAAGCTAAACTTTAACTGACACCGCCAGTCAAAGCTAAACTTTAACTGACACCATCAGCCGAAGCTAAACTTAACCGACACCGCCAGCCGAAACCAAACTTTAACTGGCAGCGCCAGCCGAAGCTTCAGCGAAGGCTGGGGCAAAGCTAATTGGACACGTCGAAAATCCCGTATCAAAATTGTTAAATGGAGCCTACCAGTTCCTTAAATAAAATCGCCAGTTTTGGCTCGGCTTCTTTTGCTGCCTGCAGCACTTCTTCATGTGTGATCACATTTTCTTCTTCCCGGATACCCATATCCGTGATCACGCTCATGGCAAACACGCGGATGCCCATGTGGTTGGCCACGATACATTCCTGTACGGTGCTCATGCCCACTACATCACCACCGAGCGCATGGATCAGTTTATATTCTGCCCGTGTTTCAAAAGTGGGGCCGGTCACTGCTACGTACACGCCTTCTTTGATATCAAAGGAATGTTGCTGTGCCACCTGCCTTGCTTTTTGGATCAGGTCTTTTTTATAAGGTTCGCTCATGTCCGGAAAACGCGGCCCGAGCTCTTCAATATTTTTCCCGATAAGAGGATTGGGTGTAAAAAAGCTGACATGATCTGTAATGATCATGATATCCCCGACTTTAAAAGAAGGGTTTACTCCCCCTGCTGCGTTGGATAAAAACAGCGTGTGTATGCCCAGCAGTTTCATTACGCGGACAGGAAATACCACTTCCTGTGGAGTATAGCCTTCATAAAAATGAAATCGTCCGGCCATGGCCACTACTTTTTTACCACTGAGGGTACCAAAAATGAGGCGGCCGGTATGTCCCTGCACTGTTGAAACCGGGAAATGCGGAATATCACCATAGGCCACTTCTTTTTCAATACTGATGGCATTGGCGAAATTGCCAAGGCCGCTGCCGAGAACGATGCCTGCTTCAAGCTGATGAGGATACTGCTGTTTTAAGAAAGAAACGGTTTCCCTTATTTGCTGCATGGGATCAATGGTCATAAAAAAATGATTAGGCGCAAATATAAGTGATAGTTCGTTGACTGTTGATCGTTGTCCGTTGTCCGTTGACCGTTGACCGATGTTCGAATGGCAGATGACCGATGGTCATATACAGTTCTGACGGGTAGTTCATTTTCCATTCGAACATCGGCCATCGGTCACTCGGTCACTCGGACAACGATCAGCGCACAACCATCCTCCAACATCAGCCAACTTGCCCTAAAAAGCCTATCTTCGCCCCAAATTTTTTGACATGAATCTCCATGAATACCAAGCAAAGGAATTACTGAAAAAGTACGGTGTGCCCGTACAGGAAGGATTTGCCTGCAGTTCCGTACAGGAAGCCGAAGAAGCCTACCGCCAGATCAAGACAGAAACAGGCAGCAAGTTTGCCGTAGTGAAAGCCCAGATCCATGCCGGTGGCAGGGGTAAAGGTGTTGTAAAGGAAACAGGTATTAATGGAGTGAAAGTGGGCAAATCGTTGGAAGATATCCAGGAATTCGCAAAAAAGATCCTGGGTGGCACACTGGTGACCGTTCAAACCGGCCCTGCAGGTAAAGTGGTGAACAAGATACTCGTGGCCCAGGACATGTATTATGACGGCCCTTCCGAGCGCAAAGAATTTTATCTCTCCATCCTGCTCGATCGCAGCAAAGGACAAAACGTGATCATGTACAGCACCGAAGGTGGAATGAGCATCGAAGATGTGGCGCATGACACACCGGAAAAAATATTCCGGGAATGGGTACATCCCGGTGGCGGCCTGCAACCCTTCCAGGCAAGAAAGATCGCTTTTAATCTGGGACTCAGCGGAGAAGCTTTCAAGAACTGTGTGAAATTCGTTACCAGTTTATATAATGCTTATGTAGGGCTTGATTGCGCCATGCTCGAGATCAACCCGCTGTTCAAAGCATCGGACGACAAGATCATTGCTGTGGATTGCAAACTCAGCCTTGACGATAATGCCCTCACCCGCCACCCAGATATCGCCGCCCTCCGGGATATCACTGAAGAAGACCCTACCGAAGTGGAAGCAGGTAAATACAACCTGAACTTTGTAAAGCTGGATGGTAATGTAGGCTGTATGGTGAACGGCGCCGGCCTCGCTATGGCAACAATGGACATGATCAAACTGAGCGGCGGTGAGCCTGCCAACTTCCTTGACGTAGGTGGCACAGCCAATGCTCAAACAGTGGAAGCCGGCTTTAAGATCATCATGAAAGATCCTGCTGTAAAAGCGATCCTGATCAATATCTTCGGAGGTATCGTCCGTTGCGACCGTGTGGCTGCCGGTGTAATTGAAGCTTACAAGAACATGGGCAATATCAATATCCCGATCATTGTCCGCCTCCAGGGCACCAATGCTGAAGAAGCAAAGAAACTGATCGATGAAAGCGGATTGAAAGTGCAAAGCGCCATTTTGCTGAGCGAAGCGGCAGAACTGGTGAAAAAAGCAGTTGCTTAAGACAACTATCTTATTTTAATAAAGAAAGTCCCGGTTGAATAGCCGGGACTTTTATTTTTGCACTGATGAATATTACTATACGGCCTATTCAACCTTCTGACAATGCTGCACTGGCAGTGATCATCCGTAGCGCTTTGAAAGAGTTTGGTGCCAATCATCCGGGCACGGTTTACTATGATGCCACCACTGATGCCTTGTATGAACTGTTCCGAGAACAAGGTTCAGGTTATTTTGTAGCACAGATAGATGGCAGAATAGTAGGCGGTGGCGGCATTTTCCCTACAGAAGGATTACCGGAAGGCACTTGCGAACTGGTGAAAATGTATCTGAGCCCTGAAGCCAGAGGCACAGGGCTTGGAAAGAAATTAATTGAGACAAGCCTGGCATTTGCGAAAGAAACAGGTTACAGGAATGTGTACCTGGAAACCATGCCTGAGCTGAAACAGGCGTTGAAAGTGTATGCGAGGTTTGGGTTTGACTATCTTTCTGCACCGATGGGGAACAGTGGGCACACAGGATGCAGTTTGTGGATGTTAAAACAACTGGAACAATAGTAAATCCTTCCCGTCTTCCCTCCTTACCGGTAAGCACTTACCGGTAAGGAGGGAAGACGGGAAGGAAGTATGCAGGAAGAGATTGGCTTCCTGTTTCGATCTTTATTCTTTTGCTTTTACTCCTCTTACCTTGTCCATCTGATTTTTGTGCAGATAAACCTGGAAGCCGATGTTCAGTGCGAAGCCGCCTGTGCCGGGAAGGCTGTTGTAATCGGTGTGATCATATCCTCCCAGGATATCCAGTGAAACGTGCTCACTGATAAAAATAGCGCCGCCGCCACCGAGGAAGAAATTCGTTCCGTTATTGGTGGAAGATGTGTTGTTGATCTTCACTTTGGAACTTAAGAAATTGAAATTGCCGTGCAGGATGGGGCGGACATTTGCACTGCCGAAATAGTAGCGTACATAGGGACCGAGGCCGAACGCGGTGGTTTTAGTGATCCCGTCTTTTGAATAATTAAGATTAACATTTCCGCCAAATGCCAGGTTCTTGATCAGGAAAATACCGGCATTGGGAGTAAGACTTATTTCCGTGTTACCTGAAGTATTCAAACGGAAATTTCCGCCTACCATCCAGTCTCCTTTTGCGGTTTGAGCCTGAACAGCGGCAACAGTGGTGGCCAGCAACAACATGCTGAGTGCAAGTTTTTTCATTCGCGACTTTTTAGTGTTTTTGATCATGGAATGCTTTTATCCGTCATGAGCTGAAGTGAACCAACCCATGGGCATTCCATGTAGAGTTGTTTACAGTAAAATTAAGCAAACACTTCATATACCGGGCTAAACAAATAAATCTTTCCTGTACTAACTTCCACACAGCGGAACCGTTTTCTTAATCTTTCTTTTTTCTGGAACACACGGCCATCGGCGGTGCGGAACAAAGCGTCAGCCGGCAGTTCTTCCACCAGGCGGCGATGTTGGGCCCCTTCATCATAGCGGCGTAATACACGGAGCAATCCGTCTTCAGCACAGGTGCTGGCCGCAGGGTTGCGGAGGGAACGCAACAATTCCTGTTCTATATCATCAGGAAAAATCTTATGCTGGAGAAACTGGGCCAGTAAAGATGCATACACGCTCTTCCATTCCTTCCCGTGCGAATACACTCCGTTGCCATACTGCTCATAAGTGAGCAAATGGGCCAGTTCATGCAGCAGGGTGATCAGGAAAGAATATTTGTTCAGGTTGCCATTTACACTGATCCGGTGATTATCGAGGTGGGTGCGATGGCGATAGTCGCCCAGTATGCTTTTTCTTTCCCTTGCTACAGTAAGATGCACTTTATGTTGCCGGAGATAAGTAAGCACAGCATCGTAAGTGCCGGGCGGTAAATAATCCTGCAACTGTGCCATGGGCACTTCTTTCTTAGCCATTCGTGTTTTGCTTCAGTAAACGGCGAAGGGAGGACACTTCGAAAACAGTGTACAGGGCATACAGCGCCATGCAACCAAACAGGGCAGGCTTGTTCACATTCTTGCCGGTGACCATGATGTAGATAAATGCAGCGGCAGCCAGCACAAAAAATTTAATGATAAAGCTACTGTAGATAGCCCTTACAAAAACATGGGGATTCTTTGCCTGAAAGCTTCGCTGGGTGAGCACAAAAGACAATAAGGAGACGCCAAATAAGAGCAGGTTGCCGGCGATCAGCACCTGGCTGTCGATTCCCTTTTCTGCCAGCAGGTTTTTACCTATTACAAAAAAAGCGCTTAGCATCACAAATGCCAGCATCATCGGGCGAAGGGGTGCCCATTTACTTTGGTTCATTCTTTTTGGTATTACCGGTTTCCCGTATCAGTTTATAAAAAATCCCAATAAGGACGAGCAAAGGTAATACACAGGAGAATAATGGTAAGGTATGTAACCATTGATCTGCCTTGAGCCCTATGAACACGGCTATGCCAATGGACACCAGCATTTCGGTGCCCAACGCGGCATAACGGCGAAGAATGTTCTTTGGCTTACTGGAGGGCGAGTTTTTGTCCATTCAGGCTTACATTGCTGAGTTCGATTTTTTCAGCAGTTGCACCGCCCATATGACACTGACCATTGAATGTGGCTGAAGGCTCCACCTGCAGCTTGCCTGCATAAAGGTTACCGTTCACTACAGAATCCCCGCGCAGTTGCAGAAGGTCTTTAGCCTTTACATTGCCGGACACTTTACCGATAATGTCTGCCTGGTTGCCGGTGATATCCCCTTCCACTATCCCGTTGGCGCCTATTACCACTTTAGCTGAACTGGTAATATTACCGATGATAGTGCCATCAATGCGCAGATCGCTGTTGCTGCTGATATCTCCTTTGAGAGTGGTGCCGGCACCAATGAGCGTGGTGCCATTGCCAGTTGGTTTTTCAGTCTGCATGTCGGTTTTGTTTTTTGCGTTAAACATAGATATTGATTTTTTATACGGAGCAAAACTGGTTTTTCTGTACTTGTTTCACTGACACATCAATCGTCCGACAACTCATCCTTGGGTACCTGCAATTGGGTAGTATCCAACACTGCCGCAGCATCCCCACTCAATACTTTCTTTATGTTCTCGATATATTTCGCCTGGTAACTTACAGCTTTTTCCAGAGAATCCACACGGTATTTCATCTGGCGATATTCCCGTCCCACTTTCAGATCATCGTAACCAGGGATATAGTATTTTAACGGCGTAAAAACAATCAATGCTACCGTTAGCCCGACCAATACAACAAAAATTGTGCTCAAACCGATATAAACACTGAGTCTGGACAATTTAAATGTGACCACTTCCTCATACGTATCATCGTTCATTACAACCAGCCTGTAGCGATTGCGGAGCCTTTGCAGTGTAGACTCAGCGTCCAGTTTTGCCATATCTGAATTTTAAAAGAAGCTAAAGGTAAGGAATGAGCTTTATTTTTACCAGCCCCCGGCGACCTGCAGCTATAAAAAAAATTGGCCTATTTTTATACTAAATTATCTGAATTTCAGTTATTAAGAATTCATCTTACTCCGATAATGTTCTCGGCCAGATATATCACACTCACTGCTTTTTGGATCCT
>DATAJQ010000055.1:0-3892 GCA_036262095.1 Chitinophagaceae bacterium
TTATTCCATTTCAGTAAGGTTACTTCGTTTACTGACTCTCCTACTGTCGGTACTTTTATTTCAATCATAAATCGCTTATTATATCGCTGATAAATCTATTTAATCGTAAAGGTAATTATATACTGAATGCTGTTTCCACTATCTCTTCCTGCTCCTGCTTGTGCACTTTGGCATAACCCGTAGCAGTAGATGCAGATGGTTGCCTGCTGATCACGCCATAGTTGATGCTCTTCAGGTTCATCTGGAGGAAGGAGGCGGCGCCCATATTAAGCGGCTCTTCCTGTACCCAGAACCAGGTGGCTTTGCTGTAGCGTGCATACAACTCTTCGAGTTGCTTCAGCGGCAATGGATATAATTGTTCCATACGGATGATCGCAACATCTTTACGATCGTCTTTCTGCTGGCGGTCGGCCAGGTCAAAATAAACCTTGCCGCTACAGAACAATACCTTTTTCACCCTGGATACATCAGCAAATGTATCATCGATCACTTCGCGGAACCCGCCACTGGTGAATTCATCCACAGAAGAATAAGTGCCGGGATTGCGGAGATTGGCTTTGGGTGAAAAATTGATCAGCGGCTTCCTGAACGGCCATGCAAGCTGACGTCTTAATGCATGGAAGAAGTTAGCTGAGCTGGTGATATTCGTGATCACCATATTCTGCTCTGCGCAGGATTGAAGGAATCTTTCCAGGCGGGCACTGCTATGTTCAGGACCCTGCCCTTCATAACCGTGAGGCAACAGCATGGTGATGCCGCTCATGCGGTTCCATTTCTGCTCTCCGGAGGAAATGAACTGATCGATCATGGTTTGAGCGCCATTCACGAAATCGCCAAACTGCGCTTCCCAAAGAACAAGAGCGCTGGGGTTGGCCAGGGCATAACCGTATTCAAAACCAAGCACACCATATTCGCTCAACAAAGAGTTGTAGATCCTGAATTTGCCAGGGGCTCCAAAGTTGTTCAGCCTGTTATAGGGTTTATCAGTCACTTCATCCATCAAAACGGCATGGCGATGGGAGAAGGTTCCTCTCTTCACGTCCTGACCGCTCATGCGAACATCCTTGCCTTCCAGCAGCAAGCTGCCATAAGCCAGCAATTCTGCAGTAGCCCAGTCTGTTTTCTTTTCGGTTTCAAACAGCTTTATTTTGTCCTGCAATATCTTTTCCACCTTACGCAGCGGTTTGAAATCAGCCGGCCATTGCATCAATGCATCAAACACTTTTTTGAAATCATCCGGGCTGATGGCGGTAACAGGTGATTGCTCAAAATCCGCTTCAGTGGATTGACGCAGGCTGTTCCACCATTTATCAGGCGGCTGCAGATGATAAGGCAATGGATTCTGCTTCACTTCATCGAGGCGCTCCTGCAGATCGGACCAGAATTTCTTTTCCATTTCTTTTGCCAGTTCCTGCGCATCAGCTTCCCCATTTTCCAGCAAATATTTTACATACACTTCCCTTGGATTGGGGTGCTTATCGATCAAAGCATATAAGTGGGGTTGTGTAAACTTGGGATCATCACCTTCATTGTGACCGTGACGGCGATAGCATACCATATCGATGAACACATCCGAATTGAATTTCTGACGATAGCGGGTTGCTATCTCCACACATTTGATCACCGTTTCAGGATCGTCTCCGTTCACATGGAATACAGGAGCCTGGATGGCTGCTGCCAGTGAGGTACAGTAATCAGAACTGCGTGCATCATCAAAATCGGTTGTAAAACCGATCTGGTTATTGATCACGAAATGGATGGTGCCACCGGTGTAATATCCTTCCAGGTTGCTCATCTGCATCACTTCGTACACAATTCCCTGGCCGGCCAGTGAGGCATCACCATGGATAAGTATCGGTAATATCTTATCAAAATCAGAACCGTACAATACATCAGCCTTGGCTCGTGCAAACCCTACCACTACAGGGTCTACTGCCTCAAGGTGAGAAGGGTTGGGCATCAGTTTAAGGTAAATGCCCTTGTTGTTGGGCGTTGTCAGTTCACTGCCATATCCCATGTGGTATTTCACATCACCGCTTCCCATGGTCTGGTCCACTTTAGCAGTGCCTTCAAATTCACTGAAGATCTGCTCATAGGTTTTGCCCATGATATTGGCCAGAATGTTCAGGCGGCCGCGGTGAGCCATACCTATCACTACTTCCTGCACATCATGATCAGCGGCTGTATTAATAATAGCATCGAGTGCAGCGATCGTTGTTTCGCCACCTTCGAGTGAAAATCTTTTTTGTCCTACATATTTCGTGTGAAGGAATTTTTCAAACATCACACCCTGGTTCAGCTTTTCCAGTATCCTTTTCTTCTTTTCAAGTGAAAGTGGATTGGCAAAATCCTTTTCCATTTCATTGGCCAGCCAGTTCACTTTTTCCTGATTGCTGATATATTTGAACTCGATCCCTAAATGCGCTGCATAGGTCTTTTGCAAATGGGCGAGAATATTACGCAGTGTAGTAGCGCCCAGCCCTACTCTTTCCCCTACCTGGAAAGTTTTATCCATATCCTCCTCACTCAATCCGAAAAACGCGAGTGTCAGGTTAGCATTCCGGTCCTTCCGCTCACGGATAGGATTGGTCTTTGCGATCAGGTGTCCTTTATTGCGATAACCCAATATCATCCTGTAAGCCCCCAGTTCTTTCCTCCAATCACTTCCCGTAGCGGCTGCTCCATTTGCGTAATTCGTGCTTCCATTCGCACTATTTGCGTAATTCACGCTTCCATTCGCGCCATTATTACTTATAGCGAAATCAAATCCCTCAAAGAATTTCTTCAGCTCAGGGTCTACGCTATTAGGGTCTTTGGAAAAGTCACGGTACAGATTTTCGATGAACTCAGGGTGAGAATTTGTGATATATGAAAAATCTTTCATGAATGAGGATGTTTTAGACGGCAATTTTGGGACACAAATATCGCCTAAAAACTCCGAAAAAAAGGCTTGATTTTCGGCAAACAACCGGTTAAAAATCAGAAATTAACCTCCTGGACACCGCTTTTTCCGGGTTTACAGAGTTTGGGCAGGATAAACACCTCTACCGGCTAACTGAATCTCAATGTTTTCGGCAGTTTTATGAACTTAGGCACTTTAAAATTTGGTGGTTAGCCTATCCAGCCCTACCTTTGCCGTCCTTAAAATTGATACGAAATGGCTAATCATAAGGCAACGAAAAAAGATGTGCGCCAGGCTGCAAAACGCCGTGAAAGAAATAAATACTATGGCAAAACTACCCGTAATGCCATCCGTGACCTGAAAGCGGCAAAAGGCAAAGAAGCAACTGATGAATTGCCTAATGTTGCCAGCATGATCGATAAACTGGCTAAGCGTGGTATTATCCATAAGAATAAAGCTGCCAACCTGAAGAGCAAACTGGCTAAGAAAGTAACTGCTGCTAAATAAGCTGCAGGACTTTTACATATTTTAAAAAAGCATTCTCCAATGGGGAATGCTTTTTTATTTGCTTACTTTTAAGCACAATTACAACTTCCTGTTTATGAGACCAATCTTCCTGGCTTTATGCATGCTTGGCTTTTCAGCAGCATTTGCTCAGCCCATCACTACCCGCTTTGAACTGTCCAATGGCACCCAAACGCCTACTTATTATGAAGCTATTGAATGGTGGCAAAAGCTGGATGCCCGCTCACCCAAAGTGAAAATGCAGACCATGGGCCTTACTGATGCCGGTCTGCCCCTGCATCTCGTTTTCATTTCCAACAATGGCGATTTTAATCTTGCCAGCATCCGCAAAAGCAATAAGCGGATCTTTTTCATCAATAATGGCATCCATCCCGGCGAGCCTGATGGTATCGATGCTTCGATGTTGCTCGCCCGCGATATCGTAACTAATGCATATAAGCTTCCTGATAATATTGTGCTGGCTAT
>DATAJQ010000056.1:0-7695 GCA_036262095.1 Chitinophagaceae bacterium
TTGTTCAGCAAATAATAATAGGGCTGGAAATGATGATGCATGAAAGTTTTTTCCTTATCGTAAGGATACAGACGGTTGTATTCATCATCCGGCATCAGCACAATAGGAACACCTGCCCGCATGTAATTGCTGTTGTGTACATATTTCGGTTCTTTCAATTGGGGCAGCACTTTTCTTATAGCCAGCCTGTACATTTTGCAGCCTAAATATTTTTCCAGCTTACGTTGTGCTTTGCGGGGTTTCTTTTCCAGTTTATTGTACACCATATTCCCTGCCAGCCGGATAAAGAATTTCTGTTTTTTCAGGTAATCTTTGGTATTGACCAATGGATTGGGCAAATGGAGATCTGCCAGGGTTTGAATAGAGAAAGGCGTTTCCGGCACCCAGTCGGCCGCATTCACCACAGTGAAAGCCCAGCCATTGCGGGTGATATAATCAAAATCATAAGCATAGCGCATATCACCTACCTTGGGTGCAGCGCTGCAATAAGTTTTCAGGACGATATCGTTAGGGATATGTCCTTTTTTCTTTTCATATTCCAGGTATGAGCGAAGCAGGGTGGCCAGTGCGCCTCCCTGGCTATGCCCGAAAATGAGAAACTCCTTTATTTTTTTATTCCGGTAAAGCGTATTGATATTTTTTACGATCTCCGGTGCAAGAAAGCCCAGCGCAATGGTCCAGCCCACATGCACTGCGGCCTGAGGATCTGCTGCCAGCTGATAATCGAACACTGTACTGTCGTTAAGTTGCAGGCTGCCCGTAGCCGGGATCATAGCTGCATAAAAATTAGCAAGCCAGCTTGCAGTTTGATTTACCGTTCCCCGCATATCGATAACAGCCACATTGTCTTTCCGCAGGTAAAGGGTCCACCGGTTAAGGAGGCCTACTTCCGCCGACTGGAAATCCATTTTATAAGGGTCTTCTTTTGTCAGCCGCTCCACCGAATCGGCTATGCTGCTCCGGTAGAAGGCAATGGATAGTAGTTCCCCGTATTCTTTCGGGTCAAATCCGGGTTTCAATTTCTGGGCCCCGGCCTGGATTAACAGGCCTGCCAGGAGCAGGCTCAGGAGATATTTCATAAGCAGGTAAAATTATGCGTTACAATTTAAGCCATGCTGCCATATTCTTCAAAATGTATCGTAACGGGCAATAAAAAATGGAAAAAAATTCCAACCTTTTCCCATCTTCATTCTCCTGATTAAGAATACCGTTTTGGAGCCTGTAACCAACATACTAATTGCAGTGGTAAAACAAGCTGGCGAGGGCGACGAAAAGGCCCAAAACCTGCTTTACCGGCAATATGCCAAACCGATGTTCAATATCTGCATGCGGATGGCAGCCAACCGGCAGGATGCAGAAGATCTTTTACAGGAATCATTTGTGCTGGCCTTCAGAAACCTGAAACAATTAAGACAGGAAGTCAATTTCGGCGGCTGGCTGAAGCGGATCGTAATAAATGAATGTATCCGTTACAGCAAAAAGAAAGTGCACTGGAAAGAGCTGGAAGAGCATCATTATGAATTACCGGGAAATGACCAGGCAGAATGGATCATGGAAATATCTTTTGAACGGGTTAATGAGGAAATAAAAAAACTGCCCCAGGCCTGCCGCACTGTATTTAACCTGTACGCCCTGGAAGACTATTCACATAAAGAAATAGCCGTGGCATTGGGCATTTCTGAATCAACATCAAAGAGCCAATATCACCGTGCGAGGCAATTATTAAAAGAACGTATTCTGAAACCCGAGATCAATGGATGAACTGAAAAAATATTTACAGAATAACCGCAGTCATATTGATACCGATATGCCTGATGATGAGCTTTGGAAAGGAGTGAAAAACAGCCTTCATCCTCCTGCCACCATTCCCCTGTTCGTGAAATGGATGGTTGCCGCCTGCCTGGTGCTTGCAGTGGGAACAGGTATTTATTTCTTTACGCATCCAGCTGAGAAAATACTGGTGACAGATACATCACCCAACGATACATCTTCTGCAATTGCTCCTGCAGATACAACTGCAAATGAAGAGAAGAATGCAGAAAAACAATCGCCGCTTCCGGTTATTGCAGAAAAAGAACCCGTGATAGTTCATAAGAAGAAAACAATTCTGAAGAATACTGTTATAGTTCCCGGGCGGGAGAAGCAAACCCGATCAGCACCTCTGTATGGATTTGAAGGAATTGAAGCAAGCTATGCTGCCATGCTTGATATTCAACTGGAGCGCGTTCGCACGCAGCCTATCTATGCAGAAGACCCCGGGTATTTTCATCTGTTTAAAAAACAGTTTGCTGATCTGGCCAGGGATGAAGAACAGGTGAAACAGCAACTTAAACTGAGTCCTTACGATGAAACCCTGCTGGATGAGCTGATCACTATTTACCAGCGTAAAATATCGGTGTTAAAGCAATTGCAATTTGAAATAAACAAAATGAATAACAAGGTGAAGCAGACCAATGCCGGCTTGTTGCTGCAGAAGCCTTCTTATATCACCCTTTAAAGTATAGCCATGAATAAAAAAATCGCATCACTCCTGATAACAGCAATAATCACGTTATTGGCCCAGCCAATACTGGCGCAGGAACAGAGGGTCCGGAACAATAAAAATACGGTTGTTACAAAGCCGTCGACAGACACTGTCGTGCTTGCCAGGACCGTGTTGAAGGAGCTGGCGCAGGAATTACCTGCTGATAAGAACGCTGTCATAAAGATCGTAAACACTACCTGCAACCTGGATATCCGCCCCTGGGCTGAAGCCAAAGTGAGAATGGTGACAGCGGTTTATGTGGCAGAAGAAAAAGCCGATAAGATCACCCCGGAAGAAATAATGGAAAACGCAGGTATTATCTTCAAATCCTTTGGCAACCGTGTTGACGTTCAAACACGTGCTTCCTTTGCAAACGAACGCCCCAGCCTGTATCAGCTATACAAGAAGGTAAGCGACGCAAATGGTAATGTACAGCAGGTCATAGTTGATAATTCTTCTGTAACATCATCTCTTTTTGATAATATTCAATCAGTGAAGTGGAACATAACAGGCCCCGACTCACGCCAGAAAATGACATTGTACATCCCTAAAGGAAGCAAGTTGGATATAGACAACAAGAATACCAGTGTTATCATTAATGATGATATCAATGATGCCCGGTTCAAGCTCAACCATTCCAACCTTGATGCAAGGAACTTCGGAAAAGTGTATATCACAGCAGAATATTTCACGATCAATATTTCGGATGCACAGGAGGCAGAGCTTGAACTGGAGAATGGCAATTTTACCGGTGGGATTCTTCAAACGCTCGATCTTGATTCAAAAGCTTCCGAAATAGATTATGAAAGCGGTATGTCGTTATACCTGCGCAGCCAGAATGACCGCATTACTGTAGATCAGATCGCAAAAGTGGCCGGACGAAAACTGTATGGCGACCTCCGTATTGGGAAACTTATCACTGAACTTGATATTGAAGGGCTGAATGCTGATATCAGGGTCAGGAATATTTCACCACTTGCTGAAAAAGTAAAGATCATTGATCAGTATGCCGATCTGCGTTTACCTGTAAAGAATATTGTTAATTATGCTGTTCTCTTCAAAGGTGAAAAATCTACTGTTTTCACTCCTTTTGAAAAGGTGGCCGTACTTGGTCCTGTTGTTACAAAAGAAGAACAGAAAACTACGGGAAAACCAGGAACTACCCGGAAATCGCAAATGGAAATCCATCCACTGCCAAAGGAGGTTGATGGCATGACCCCGGCCGAAAGGCAACGATACCTGTTTGAACAGATAAAAAAAGATACTCCGAGTTCCAATACTTCTTTTTTAGGAGAAAGAGCTCCATCCCAGTTCAAAGCATCCAACGGCGATACCACCGGGAAGCATACCAGGTTTGATATCACCTGCAATCAATGCTCTGTTGATTTCAAATAAAGCTTAATCCTCTTTTTAAGGCTGCAATAACAGACCCTTTCAGGGGAGGGGGCTTTATTGCCCTGCCTGATCACTTCTTAACCAGACAGCATGGGAAACTTTTATCAATATATATTGAAGCTGGTAACTGTTATCGGGTTACTGGCAGGTGCTTACGATGCCAAAGCACAACAAAAAACAAAGATTGCGGGATTGCTGCAAGACAGTGCCAATGGCAAACCGGTAGCCTGGGCAACAGTGGGCTTATATAAAGCCATCAACACACAAAAGCCTTTGCAGAATATTTTTTCCAGTGGTAAAGGGAAATTTGAGTTCACAGAAGTTGATACCGGGCACTATGTCGTGATCGTTACTTACACAGGCTTTCGCGAAAAGGAGTTCCCGGTAAAGGTCGATACCGGGAAGTTGTTGATTGAGCTAGAACCGATCGTTCTTTCTCCTGATGCCCGACAACTGGGTACTGTGGTGGTAACGGCCGCTGTGCGCAAGCCATTACTGGAGCAGGAAGATGAGAAGATGATCTTTAATGCAGAAGCAGATCCTTCTGTGGAAGGGTTAACAGCAGCTGATGTATTAAGAAAAACGCCTTTTGTTTCAGTGGATGGAGAGGGTAATGTTCAACTGAATGGCCAAACAAATTTCAAGGTATTGTTGAATGGGAAAGAAACAGCCATGTTTACAAAGAACCTGAAAGATGCCATCCGTTCTTTTCCTGCGAGCCTGATCAAAAAAATTGAAGTAAGCACCACTCCTTCTTCCAAGTATGATGGTGAAGGGGTAGGAGGGATCATCAATATCATTACTCGAAAAAAAGTAATGGGTTATAATGGTAATGCAGGTATCAGTTACAATACCCTTCGTTCCTACAGCGGAAGCGGCAGCCTGAACTTCAAATATGGAAAGCTTGGTTTGTCTGCTTATTATGGGGCTTACAGCGGGCGGCCTCCGGTCAGTAATCTGTTCAGCGAAATAGAATCGTTAAAGCCTGTTGCTTTCTATAAGCGTATTTCCAATGGTGTCAATAAGGGAAAGTATTTTTATAATTATGGCAGCATGGAACTTGCCTGGGATATGGACAGTCTTAATGTATTAAGCCTCTATGCAGGGCTGAGCGGCGGTAATGGGAATTCCAATACAGATACGCGGTATGATATGGTCCTTCCCGGCAATGGGGGCACGGAAACCAGTTCCCTGTCAAATAGTACCAGGTACAATTACCCCTCTTATTACCTGGGCCTGGATTATGTCAGAAAATTTAAAGGAAGGGAAGGAAAGGAGCTTTCCCTGAAAACTTATTATGACGATTCGAGGGACGATAACTATTTCTTCAGTGAGCAGAACACGCGGAACGGTGATCGCTTTACGGTTAATAATAACCAGGCTCCCAATAAGCAACTCACCCTGAATGCTGATTTCACACAGCCATTCAAAAACGGCAGTAAAATAGAAACAGGACTTAAATCCATCATCCGCCAGGCTTCTTCAGGTTATCTCAGCCAGATCAAGTATGATAAAGACCAGGAGTATGTTGAAGATATCGGCAATTCCAACAACTTTGATTATCGCCAAAATGTATACAGTGTTTTTGCTACTTATTCGTTCAAATGGAAAAATATCAGTTTTAAGCTGGGCAGCCGTTTTGAGCAAACACATATTGAAGGGAACTTTAGCAAAACAACTACAAAGGTTTTGCAGGATTATGGCACATTCATGCCCAATATCTATCTCTCACGCAAGTTCAACAAGATATATACTGCATCATTATCCTATACCAAACGCTTGCGGCGCCCATATATCTGGGACCTGAACCCCTTTGTGTCTAACGCAGATTCATTCAATATCAGTTATGGCAACCCCAAACTTGGCCCTGATATCATCCACATTGTTGAAGCAGGATACTCTGTGTTTAAAGGAAATACAAATATCAATATCCGGTTTTCCCAGAGCTTTAGTAACCGCCAGATCGTGACCTATACTGAGTTTAACGAGACCACAGGTGTGGCGGCTTCTGTGGTCGACAATGCAGGCATTTCCCGGGTAACAGGATTGAATCTGAACGTATCAACCAAATTCAATAAAAAACTGAGTTTTGGTGTGAACTCAGGCCTGCGTTATACTTTTTTGAAAAACCGTTTCCGGCCTGATCAGCGGAATGATGGAATAGGCGGATTTAATAACACTAATCTTACCTACCAGGTTACAAATAAATGGACCGGTTATGTTTCCGCTTATTACTGGATCTCCGATCCCCAGTTGCAGGGACAAGCCGGAAGGAATTTTACTTATAGCATCGGTACCAATTACAAACTTTTCAAGGAAAAGATCACAGCAGGGATCACAGCCAATAACCTGTTCAGCAAAGATTATAACTGGAGAAGCAATTACAGGGATGAAAACTTTATCCGCAGTAATTTAAGATGGAATGTCCAACGTGCTGTTACGTTCAGCCTGCGCTGGAACTTTGGAAAGCTGACAGAGAATGTATCGAGAAAGAGGGGAGTTTCAAATGATGATATAGCGAAATAAGAATCATCTCCTTTCCGCTATTACCCCGACCCTGTTTCGGAGTATAGCATGTATAGTATATAAAGAGCCGGGTTCTCTTCAATGCTGAGAAGACCCCGGCTCTTATATTCTTTAAACTTGTATATGTCCTGAACCTTGGCCGGGTGACAGCGGGAAGCAGCGCTCGGCCAACGACGCTTACAGCGTTTTCAGTACATCGTTCATGCTTCTTACTGCTGCAGCGCTCTTATCAAATTCAGCTTGCTCTGCTGCATTCAGCTTGAAGTCGATAATCTTTTCCCAGCCGTTTTTACCAATAGTAACCGGTACGCCCAGGCAGATATCTTTCTGTCCGTATTCGCCATCCAGGGCAACGCAGCAGGTAAACAGTTTTTTCTCATCGCGCACGATAGCTTCAACCAGTGCTGCTCCGGCTGCACCAGGTGCATACCAGGCTGAAGTACCGATCAGTTTGGTCAGTGTAGCACCGCCTACCATTGTGTCGGCAACGATTTGTTTTTGCTGTTCTTCGCTCAGGAACTGTGTAACCGGAACGGAATTCCAGGTTGCCAGGCGGATCAGCGGGATCATGGTTGTGTCGCCATGGCCACCTACTACTACTGCATTGAGATCAGCAGGGCTGCATCCCAGGTGCTGGCTCAGTTGATATTTAAAGCGGCTGCTGTCGAGCGTGCCACCCATACCAATGATGCGGTTTTTGGGAAGGCCGGTTGATTGCAGTGCCAGGTAGGTCATAGTATCCATCGGATTGCTGATCACAATAATGATGGCATTGGGAGAATGTTTCAGAATGTTTTCTGTAACGCCTTTTACGATGCCTGCATTCACACCGATCAGTTCTTCACGGGTCATACCGGGCTTGCGGGGCAAACCGGAAGTGATCACTACCACATCGCTGCCGGCTGTTTTGCTATAGTCGTTGGTAGATCCGGTGATCTTTGTATCAAATCCCAGCAGGGCCGCAGTCTGCATCATATCCTGTGCTTTTCCTTCGGCAATCCCTTCTTTGATGTCGAGCAAAACAAGTTCAGTCGCTAATTCTTTCCGGGCAATATTATCGGCACAAGTGGCTCCTACTGCTCCTGCACCTACAACAGTTACTTTCATGAATGAAGTTTTTAGAGAATGAGGAAATTAGTTCTGCCACCCGCGGGGAAGCGGGACTTGGCGGGGGCAAAGGTAAAAGAAAGTTTCCCGTTTGGGAGGTCAAAACAAAGTTATTTCTTTAGCTCTTCCAGTACTTTGTCCAT
>DATAJQ010000057.1:0-39458 GCA_036262095.1 Chitinophagaceae bacterium
AAATTCGAACCTGAAAATCATAGCCTGCATATATGAGCGATTTGCTAAAATTTTGGCTCAGCCTTAGCATTGTTTTCGCAGTCATAATAGGGATAATAAGATTCAGGAAAATAAATCCTTCTTATTATCCCTTCATTTACCGGGTAAGTCTGTCATTAGTAGTGGAAATGCTTCGCCGGGTATTGATTCTGCAGAATAATTTTAGCGCGGCCACATTGGTCACCAATTTATTTGCCCTGGCAGACTTTTTTCTGTTTGCCTGGCTCTTCCATAACTGGGGATTATTTAAAAAAGATAAAAAGCTTTATTTAGGAGTATTGCTGGGCTTTTTTGTAACCTGGTGTATTGCCACCTATACTTCTCCTAAACACTTTTTTTCTCCCAACCTGTATTTCCGGATACTCTATTCTTTTGCGCTGATCTTCTTTAGCGTTACTACTCTCAATAGCTTAATTATCAATACCAGGGGAGGCATGCTCAAAAATGCCAAATTCTGGATCTGCATAGGCATTATAATTTTTTATACCTTGTTCATAATTATTTGTGCCACGCAATTGTCTGTTCTCAAAGAAAATGTCAGCAAGGAATTCCAGCGGAAGTTCTACGATATAATGGTGTTTTCTAACCTATTTGTAAACCTTTTATACGCAGGGGCTGTGTTATGGATACCCAGGAAAAAAGTCTTTACAGCAGTCTACTGATCGTAGTGATAGTGGTAGGCATCGTCCTGCTGTATTTTATCATTACCATTATCCGCTACCAGCGTCGCAGCCTGGTTTTGCATAAAGAAAAGATCCGTGCTGAAATTGATACACTGGAAAACGAAAGAAAAAGGATCGCATCCGATCTGCATGATGAATTGGGCCCCTTGCTTTCTGCGGTTAAACTGCAGATCAATAATCTTGATTCACAGGATGCAGCCGATAAACTGCTGATCGAAAAGTCGAGCCAGCACATTGATACAATCATCCGGCGAATGAGGGAAATATCCAATAACCTTATGCCGAATACCCTGCTCAGGAAAGGGCTGGCGAAAGCCATCGAGGAATTTATTGAAAGTAATACTGAGGCATATAAACTTTCCATTAAGCTGGTCATTGATGGAGAAGCCCGGCTGGGGCTGGATAAAGAGATCAACACTTACAGGATCGTACAGGAAATAGTACATAATACCGTAAAACATGCGAAAGCTTCCCTGCTGGTAATACGCATTAACCAGGAAAACGGGTTGTTTACCCTTTCCACCACCGACAATGGTACAGGATTTGACTATTTTGCCCGGTCAAAAGACAATACTGGCCTTGGTCTTCGTAACTTACAAAGCCGTGCAGAGATAATGGGAGGAGAGATTACCTGTATGACAGAGCCCGGTAAAGGGACCAGTTACATCCTTGAGATCCCGGTATAGAGAAATTTTACTCATGAAATTACATGGAACCATAAAAGTGATCATAGCCGATGATCATGAAATATTTCGTGACGGACTGAAACTGATGCTGCAAAAACAGCCCGATATTCAGCTATTGGCTGAAGCGGAAGATGGTAAGGAGCTTATCGAAAAAACAGAACAGCTTAGGCCCGACGTTGTGATCACCGATGTAAAAATGCCCAGGATGGATGGCGCATCGGCTACACGCTATCTTACCGAACATCATCCCCATATTGGCATCATCGCTCTCACCATGTTTGATGAAGAAGAACAGATCATCGAAATGCTGGAATCGGGTGCTAAAGGTTATCTTCTGAAAAATGCGGATAAGAACGAGATCAAAGAAGCAATTCAATCAGTATACGACCAAACACCCTATTATTGCAAGCATACATCACACCGGCTTGCTCAACTGGTGGCAAAAAGCAAGTTTAACCCCTACCGGCAAAAGCCTAAGCTGGAATTTACAGAGCGCGAGAAAGAGATCATCACCCATATCTGTGAAGGGATAACGAATAAAGAGATCGCTGAGAAAATTTTCCTGAGCGTTCGTACAGTGGAAGGGCTGCGTATGAAGATCATGGAAAAAATGAACGTGAAGAATACAGCAGGTATTATTATTTATGCGATTAAGAACGGACATTATTCGCCGGGAAAAAACTGATTATCAGTTTGACCGTCTTTGTTTTTCCCACTCTTCAGATTTCAAAATTTCGCTCTTATACGCTTTACTTCTTCAGCCCGCATTGGTGTTCACTTATCTGCTTTAAAATACCGGTTTGATTTTTTTTCTAAAAAAATTAGAAAAAATTTGGCATCATCGGAAAATTATTTTCATCTTTGCACCGCAAATAACAACAAATGCTACGCATACAATTACATATTGAATCAATGAAAGGCTTTAATCCCAAGTCGGATTATTGCGCTTGTGGTGCTTGTAGCATTGTTGAATAACCTGAAATAATAAGATTCAATGAAATACAGGCCCCGCAAGAGATTGCGGGGTTTTTGTTTGGTGAGTATTGAAGTGGTTGTAAACAAATTGTTTAACAAAACAAACGTGATGCGAAAGCAAACAGAACATAAACGATTTACGATGCGGAATGAATACGGTTCATTACCCGGCTGTTACTGGCATGCCATAACAATCCCTGGTAGTGTATCCATTAGCAACCAATCAAACCGCATTTTCATACGACCGGCTCAGGTCTGTACATGAACATAGTGTTCACTGTAATAAAAGATTGAGCCCGGTCGGAAATAACGACCGGGCTTTTTGTTTTCAAACACATAGCCCCGGATTGAACTAAAACAAGGAGGTATGTGATGAAATTTTTGTTGATCGTCCTGGCTATTCACCTGGCAGCAGAAGTGGTAACAGGAAAAAGAAAAGATGAGAATAAGAATGATAAAGGAACAACCGCTAAAACGGTTCATCCTGCAGAATATGATTTGAGATAAGAAATTAGATGCAGAAGGAGGAATAAGCGCTCCCCGTGAGATGCAGCGGGGACGCTTTAAAAATGGTTCGTAACTCAAATGGAACAGAGTACCGGTCTTTTACACCGGGAGTTGGGAGTTCGAGTCTCCCCGGGCCAACAGGAAGAACGAATAGTTACAATGGTAGGGCACTGGTCTGTGAAGCAGGACATCTTCTGACAAGATTCATCCTTCCCGTCTTCCCGCCTTACCGGTAAGGCGGGAAGGATGGACTTAGGTGGTTAGACCCTGTAAATCCGGGAAAGTTGGTAGAGCTGGTTGTACAGGTTTGAATCCTGTACCGTCAACAGTACAACAAAAGAAAGATGGGTGATCCCGTCGCCATAACAATTATTGAAGTAACGACAACAACAAACGGAAAACGATGAAACAGGTACAGTACCAATGGAGAAAGCTTACTGGCGAACGGATCAAACAGCCGATTGAAGACGAGTTGCGAGAAGTGATCGTACACGAAAAAGCAATGGGACATGAACTGAAAGTGTGTATTGGCACAGATAGCCAGGTAAAGGGGAGGGAAACCGAATTTGCCACAGTGATCGTGTTCATCCGGAAAGGAAAAGGTGGATTCATGTATATACACCAGGAAATAAGCCGGCTAAAAATGACGGTGAAGCAAAGAATGCTTGCAGAAGTGGCTAAAAGCATTGAGATCGCGTATGAACTGAGCCGGTTGTTTACTTTATATAATGTAGACATGGAAGTACACGCCGATATCAACACCAATCCAGGCTTTAAAAGCAACGATGCTTTAAAAGAAGCAATGGGGTATATCATGGGAATGGGGTTTGCTTTCAGAGCTAAACCACAGGCTTTTGCAAGTTCAAGTTGTGCTAATAAAGTAGTACAGTGAATTGATATAAATAATTGAATGCGGTGCATTCACAAAAGCTTGCTTCACGGCAAGATGGGTATTACCTGTTGAACGTAAACCGGATGAGTGCCTGACAAAGCGCCATAGTGCAGACGTAGTAACTATCTGTATGCTGTTGCATCAATGAGGTATCCCCACCATAATCTGTGTACGGAGGTTCGAGTCCTCCCCGGAAACGGTAGCTAAGTTGGTTATAGCAACAGAAACATGTGGGTTCGAGTCCCACTCCCCAATCAATGGGAATGGCGGAAAGGTAGACGCAAAGCACTCAACATGCTTGAATCACGAAGAAGAACACCACTTCTTTAAAAATGGTGGACAAAAACCGGCCTGCTGACTGGTTCTGGAACGATAGGGCTCTATCCAACAGAACAATCAGGGAAGCACCCGCAGCTTGTTGTATATAAAAGCGAAATGACAAGGCCTGTCATGCTGCACTTCAGTACCGCGGTGCTGTTGATTATGCTGACAGTAATTTGAATGGAACTTTTTGAAAGCAAGCTCCGTGTTGCCAGGGTGGGATGCAAAGCCGGTTTTTTATTAATTAATGAATTAAAACGTAGAGATATGAGAAAGGTAAAAGTTAACGCCTACCAGGTAGGTCTGGTTTTTAAAGACGGCGCATATCAGAAAATGCTGCTGACTGGTAATTATTGGTTCTGGGGAAAGGAGAAGGTGATGATCTATGATATCACACAACCTTTCGCAGCACCGGTTGAATTGAATATCCTGTTGCAGGATGCTGCACTTGCAGACATACTGAATATCGTGGAAGTAAAAGAGCATGAGATCGTGTTGCAATATCAGAACGGTTTGCTGAAAGAAGTGCTGACCGCTGGCCGGTATGCGTTCTGGAAAAGCATTGTTCCTTATGAATTCGTAAGGGCAGATATCAGCAAGCTTGATATCCCTGAGTACATTGACAGGACCGTGTTTGTTACTAAACAAGTAGCGCTTTTCGTGCGTTCTGTAACAGTGGAGAGCTATGAAAATGCTGTTATGTTCGTTGATGGCCGGTTTTTCAAAGTGCTGGAAAGCGGTGTATATTACTGGTGGAAGAACCCAATCTCAGTGTTCCTGGCAAGAGTGGATAAGCGTCAGCAACAACTGGAGATCAGTGGTCAGGAAATACTGACCAGGGACAAAGCTACACTGAGGTTGAACGCCTGGGCACAGTATAAAGTAGTGGATATCGAAAAAGCTGTGCTTGATAACAAGGAGTATGATAAGCAGCTGTATGTGGCATTTCAATTGTCTCTCCGGGAATATGTGGCTGGCTTTTCGCTGGATGAATTGCTGGAAAAGAAAGACAGCATTGCTGCATTCGTTCTGGAACAGGTGAAGCCGAAGGCAGAAGCGCTTGGTGTGGCAGTACTTGATTTCGGTATCAGAGATATCATCCTTCCCGGCGATGTTAAAGAGATCATGAACCAGGTATTGGTAGCTGAAAAGAAAGCGCAGGCCAACAGCATTATGCGAAGGGAAGAAACTGCAAGCACAAGAAGCCTGTTGAATACCGCTAAGCTGATGGAAGAAAACGCGATGTTGTGGAAATTGAAAGAAATGGAATATGTGGAGAAGATCGCGGATAAAGTTAGCTATATCAGTGTAACAGGTAATGGTTCGGTGGTGGAGCAGTTGAAGGAAATGTTTGTAAAATCAAGTAAATAACCGGACCGGAGCTGCCGGTCCGGTTTTAAACCAGGTTCATCTGTTGAACCTGATTAAACAAAAATTATGGGAAAGCTGAAAATACAAGGAAAAGAATTACGAGCTATCGGTTATCCGGAAGGACCGGTAATCAGCATAGCTATGAATGTGATGGAAAAGAACTTCAAACATCACAAAAAGGAGGAAGTTATGGAGATTTTGAAAAGAGTGCTGGCGGCACCAGTAGAATATAAAAATGATGCGGTGCTGGCACTTATTGCAGAGCAGTTGATGCCGAAAGAGACCGTGGTAGGTGCAGAAATTTCATTGAACCAAACCGGGATACAATTTAATGTATTCGGTGCAGAGCATATTGAACAGGGCGCCATGCATCAGATGTATATGGCTGCCAAACTGCCGGTGGCAGTGGCTGGTGCTTTAATGCCGGATGCACATGCTGGCTACGGATTACCGATCGGTGGAGTGCTGGCTACACAAGATGCAGTGATCCCGTATGGGGTAGGAGTGGATATCGGGTGCAGGATGTGTTTGAGTGTGTTTGATATTGATCCGAAAGAACTGGTGCAGAAAGAGGCCTTTTTTACCAGGGAGATACATGAGGCCACTTTATTCGGGAGCGGGGCCCAGTTTAAACAGGCAAGTGAACATGAAGTGATGGACGATAAAGCATTTTTTGAATTGCCTTTGTTGAAAAGTCTTCATGGGAGAGCCTGGAAACAATTGGGTACCTCCGGTTCAGGAAATCATTTCGTAGAATTTGGTGTAGTAGATATTGCGAAGAAAGACAAAGTACTGGGAATAGAAGCTGGTGTTTACTTGGGACTATTATCTCATTCAGGTTCCCGGGCGCTGGGAGCAAATATTGCGAACTACTATACCAGGATCGCGAAGCAGAAAAGGCGGTTGCCGGGCGAAGCCAATAACCTGGCCTGGTTGGGGCTGAATGAGGAAGAAGGGATAGAATACTGGGTGGCAATGAACCTTGCAGGGGATTATGCTTCTGCCTGTCATCATATCATCCACGACAAGATCAGCAAACAGTTGGGGCGAAAACCCATCAGTCGTGTGGAAAATCACCACAATTTTGCGTGGAAAGAAACATGGGAAGGACGTGAAGTGATCGTGCACCGTAAGGGTGCCACACCGGCTGGAAAGGATATATTGGGTATTATCCCAGGTTCTATGACTGCAGATGGATTTATTGTGAAAGGAAAAGGTGAAACAGCGGCCGTTAATTCAGCCTCCCACGGAGCAGGCCGGTTGATGAGCCGGACAAAAGCAATGCAATCCATCACTCATACAGCATTAAAAAACGAGCTGGCCAGGCATGGCGTGAAATTGCTGGGTGGAGGTCTTGATGAAGCGCCTTTTGCTTACAAAGACATCAACCTGGTAATGCAGTCGCAAAAACAATTAGTGGATGTGGTTGGGAAATTCACACCCAAAATTGTGAAAATGGACGGCACCGCACCCAAATCATGGAAAAAGGCAAAAGCCGAAGCCGAAATAAACGGGGAGTAAGAACTCCCCGTTCTTATTTAAAACAAACGCGATAATTAGAAAACTCAACAATAAGCAGAATATATTCATATCCTCAGTATCTCATTCGCATCATCCGTGCCTATTAATCATCACTTGCTTCTATCTCTTTATTCGCATCATTCGCGTTTATAGTTTTCTTTTTGTCGTAATGATGCTTATAAAGAACATACGCTGCTTTAAAAAGCGCTACGCTGTATTCGTAAAAGAAGATTATGTTACCTCGTTCTTTTCCGTCAACGTCCTCTGACTCCAGTTTCATAGCGGCGGCAAGCATAAACCAAAGCGTTTCCTGTGGCCCTTCTTCATCAAAAGCCTCGAAAAATTCATGTAATACTTTCCAGGCGTATTTCTTGTCTTCAGTTTCCAGAAGATTTTTATAATGCGTGTACAATAATGCTCCTTCCAGGGTATTCATAATAGTTGTTTTGAATGGTTAGCAATTAATAATAAAGCGGTCGTAGCAGAATGGATGACTGCTGGTATCAACTGCTGTCCCAAATAGGCGGATCTGGAAGGATCACCGGTGCTGAGAACAGGCCGGCGGTTAATTTCTTTAGGCATAGGACAAACCTTTGCCAGGCAGGATATAACCTGAACATAGAAAATCGACTAAGATGTCGGGACAATCTATACGCAAATGGTTTTGTGAATGGGTAAATCCACCTTCAAAAATGTTTTTTAACGGTCCCAATGACTAATAAAAGGCGGACAAAAAGAGGAAAACATCGAGGCCTCCCTCTCCGGTTGAAATAGCTTGCAACGTATAGACAATACAGCTAAGGTAAAATTATTCCTCCTCGGTTGGAATTGATCTGACTTGTTTTTTCACCGCTAAAAAATGTTTTTTTATGAGGATCATTGACAGGCTTGCTCAATACCTGGCCTACAAAAAGATTACTGCTTATGCATTTGAACGTACCTGCCAGGTAGCCAATGGCTACCTGAAAAAACAATTGAAAGGAAAAGGGTCCATCGGCTCAGATATCCTGCTCAGGATATATCATAATTATCTTGATCTCGATTTTGTATGGCTACTCACCGGCACTGGAGAAATGCTCCGTCAATATGATGAAAACGGCAATCTTCTTGGTGATCCACGGCCAC
Organism: Chitinophagaceae bacterium; assembly: GCA_036262095.1. Lineage (GTDB taxonomy): Bacteria > Bacteroidota > Bacteroidia > Chitinophagales > Chitinophagaceae > Terrimonas_A. The sequence continues at coordinate 8,121 of DATAJQ010000057.1, forward strand.
ATTATTCCAAGGACGAAATGATACAATTGATGAATACCCGCATCCTTTTATTAGAAACAGCTCTTGCAGACAAAGAAAAAATTATCGTGATGCTGGAAGATCGTTTACCTAAACTTTAATATAGATCTTCCTTCTATCCATCCACCAGCAAATCACCCACATAAACATGATCACGCAAACCGCATACAGCAGCGATCCTAATTTGGGATCGCCGGGAATATGCACCAGCAGCTTTTTATACAGGAAATTCCAGGGGTTTACTCCTTTTTCCAACCTGATCAGCGATAAGCCCTTTGGCAAGAATGCACTGAGGGCAAAAACAAACAACGCATTCTTGCCAAACACATCAAAAAACCGGCTTAGGCCGCCTTTTACCTGCTTCAATTCTATGAGATAGATCATTGTTGCAATGGTCATGGTCGCCAATCCTGAAGTATAAATGGTATAGGAACTGGTCCAGATCTTCTTATTGATCGGGAAAACCATGTCCCAGCAAAAACCTGTTATCAACATGGCTACAGCGGCAATGAACAGCCCTGTGACCATTTCATAGGTTTTTCCTTTCAGGATAATATATTGACCAACCAGGTAACCAAGGACCACTTCAGCAATAGCAGGGATCGTGCTCATCAGTCCTTCAGGATCAAAAGGCACGCCCTCTCCCTTATATAAATGTGCAATACCTAATATACTCTTATCGATGTCTGTGCCGAACCAGCCGTCCAAACTGAAAGGATCAGCCGGGTTGCCTGCAACACATAGAACCCAGTATAGAAGCAATAGTACCAGAGCTGCGAAAAAAGCCCGGCGCGGTTTCAGATAATAGACTAAAATAGAAGCAAAAAAATAGCAGAGGGCGATCCGTTGCAATACACCGAATATTCTCACACCCTTAGTGGGGTCAGCCGGGTTTACCCATGAAATGAATGCCAAATGGTCATCCTGCCATCTTACAAACGGCCACCAGTTCAGAAAAAGACCAATGGCGAAAATGATCAGGGTTCTTTTAACGACTTTTTTCCTGAATACACTGTTACCCGCCGCTTCCAGCCGGGGCATCACAAAAGCCATGGCATTACCGACCGCAAACAGGAAAAAAGGAAATACCAGATCAGTGGGGGTAAGCCCATGCCACTTAGCATGGTCTAATGGCGCATAGATATGACCCCAGCTTCCTGGGTTATTTACCAGGATCATTAGGCAAACAGTCGCACCCCGAAACACATCGAGGGAATAAAATCGTTGGTTCAAGCGGGTTAGTTTTTCGTAAAAATAGGAACTAGATCTTAGAAAGATGCATTGATATCTGGGAGGGAATTCTAAATTAATATTCAAATTAGTTAAAATTATAATTTGTTTATGTGCTGATGGCAAACCATTCTAAATCTGGCATTTTTATTGCCTAACCACTCCCATTCTCTATTATATTTGTAGTAGGCGGGGTAATTTTTTTAACATTCCCGCCGTTAGTTGGTGCGCCCGTTCACGAAAAATGTATGTGAGTGAGAAGGCGAAGCCATGCCCATTTCCTACACCCTTTTAACCAACCACCATTAAAGCGAACGCTGTGACAAGAAAATGGCTGGCTGTTTACAGTCGCCCAAGATGGGAAAAAAAAGTAAATCAGCTTCTTTTGCAAAAAGGCCTGGAAAGCTATTGCCCCCTAAACAAAGTGAGGCGGAAATGGAGCGACCGGGTGAAACTGATCGAAGAGCCCCTTTTCAAATCTTATGTATTTGTAAAGGTATCCGACGAAGACCGCACGGCAGTACGGATGACACCGGGCGTGATCAATTTTGTATATTGGGAAGGCAAGCCCGCTGTGATCAAGGAAAAAGAGATCCATGCCATCAAGCGATTCCTGAATGAATATGAAAATGTAGAGGTGGAACCGCTCGAACTTAGGCCCGACCAACGCGTCAAGGTTATCACCGGTCCGCTTATGGACCAGGAAGGAAAAGTGGTGAGCGTACAGCATAAAACAGTGAAAGTGGCAATAGATAGTTTAGGGTACGTATTAGTGGCGCATATAGATAAATCAAAACTGACTTCGGCCTGATATAGAAGGTCCGATTCATTAACCGCTTATTTTATTAAAGAAGATTCATGAAACTTATCCGCTCCTTGTTGCCTTTATTGGTTTCATTTTATTTTATTTCCTGCGGTACCCAGCAGAAAATGCCGACCTATTTGCAGAATTACTCAGACTCCAGCGGCAAGCAGGCTGTTAATGTGCCTGATCTTCTGATCCAGAAAAATGATATGCTTTCCATACAGGTATACAGCGCCAGTACCAAACCTGAAATTTCTGATGCATTGTATAACCTGCCGGTCGCTGCACCTTCATCGTCTACAGGAAGTTCGGGAGGATCTGTTTCTACATCACCCGGTTACCTGGTAGACAATAGCGGTAATATTGAGTACCCAAGAGTCGGGATCCTGCACGTGGAAGGGTTGACAAAAAATGAATTAGCCGACCTGATCAAAAAAAGGATCAATGAAAAGGATTCCGTACTTACCAATCCTTCTGTTATCGTACGGTTCCAAAACCTGAAGATCACCGTGTTGGGTGAAGTGAAAAAGCCAGGAATGATCAGCTTTCCCGGAGAGCGGATGACCATTCTGGAAGCACTTGGGCTGGCTGGCGATGTGGATATATATGGAATGAAGGACAAGGTCAAGGTGATCAGGGAGGTGAATGGCCAGCGGGAAACAGGTACTATCGATCTGTCAGATAAAAAGTTATTCGATTCACCTTATTATAATCTTGTACAGAATGATGTGGTACTGGTGGAGCCGGCAAAGAGCAAGGCTAAGAAAGCTGACCAGGATGTGACTCTGCGCCAGGCAGGCTTTGTTATCAGTGTAATAACCGCTATTGCTGTCGTAGTCCGACTTTTTCAATAGTAATTCGAGACGTAATATCAATGCATTTCAATGGAGGAATTTAAATCCGGTACAAACGCAAAGCAGGAACTTTTTACTCTTAGCATCCGTGATATATTTTATAAGTATATCCGGTTCCTACCTCTGTTTGTTTTATCAGTTGCACTGGCATTGCTGGGTGCATTTATTTATCTGCGTTATGCTACTAATATATATGGAGCAACCGGTACCATGCTGATCAATGCTACCACTGGCAAGAACAACTCGAGTTCAGGAGATCGGGTAGAAGATATTCTTACCGGGGGCGCGCGCCAGCAAAGCCTTCAAAATGAAATTGAAATGCTAAAGTCACGGCCTTTGATGAAAAGGGTTGTGGAAAATTTGAAACTGCAGTTCAGTTATACCATACAGGGGCGGGTTAAAGACAAGAATATTTATGCGATCTCCCCTTTTTATTTTGAGTTTACTGAACAACAGAATTTTAAGCCGTTCTCACTGGAAGTAACCGCAGTTGATGAACGGCGATTTAAGCTCGGTAATGGAGTTTATGAGTTAGGGCAACTTATCAAAGATAGGAATGGAGTTTTCCGGTTAGTTCAAACTGGGGCAATGTCTCCGGGTAGTGTTTATCTTATAGAGTGGGAGCCGGCCGAATCTGTTGCGGCAAGCATGATAAACCTCCTTAAGGTACAAAACAAAACCCCTGGTACCGGCATATTGAACCTTAGCATGGAAACCACCAGCCCGCAGTTGTCCGCGGACATTGTAAACAAACTGATGGCTCAATACGACTCCATGACGGTGGAAAAGAATAATTACTCTGCCGACCAGATGATCAACTTTATCAATGGCAGGCTTGTCAAACTGAAACTGGAAATCGACAGTCTGCAGCAAATTGAACTGGATTTGCGGCAAAAGGCAAATCTGTTTGATGTGGACATTCAATCGAGTAATTATTTAGCCAATGTCTCGGATGTTAACAAAGCCATCAACGAACAGGAACTAAGGGTCAATACCACAGAAAATATTGCAGCTTATATACAGGATAAAGAGAATCAGTATAATCGTGTGGTCCCGTCGTCCCTGGGTCTTGAAGACATTACGCTGAATGAACTGGTAAGTGCTTATAATAAAGCCCAGGTAGAGCGGCAGATTCTTTTGAACTCCAATATTCCTCCCAACAACCCTTCCGTTAAAGAAACAGAGAAAATAATCGAAAAGCAAAGGCAAAGCCTTCTCGAAAACCTGAAAAATATAAAGCAAGGTTATTATGGCAACATAGCCAAATTGCGGAATAATGTTGATCGGCAGCAAGGGGAATTGAAGACGCTCCCTTCGAAAATAAAGGAACTGCTGGAAATTCAAAGACAGATTTCAACCAAGCTTACTCTCTATAGTTTATTGGAAGGGAAAGGAGAAGAAACTGCAATAGGAAGGGCATCAACAATTTCCAATTCCACGGTTATTGACATGGCCCAGATATCCACTGTTCCGATTAAGCCTCAGCCCCAGTTTATTCAAATACTGGCTATTGCTGCCGGCTTGCTCATTCCTATATTGGTGGTTTTTGTAATTGAGCTGTTGAATGATAAGGTAACTACCAGGATGGATGTGGAAAAAGTGACTCAAGTGCCTATTGTTGGAGAGGTAGGCCATTCTTATTCAGAAAAAGTGTTGGTAGTAAACAAAACAAGTCGCGGAATGGTGGCCGAACAGTTCCGCATCATCCGGTCCAACCTTCAATATATAATACATAATGTGCAGCGGCCGATTATCCTGGTTACTTCTTCCTTTAGTGGAGAAGGAAAATCTTTTGTGAGCACAAATATGGCTGCAGTGATGGCATTGACCGGCAAAAAAACCATCTTACTGGAATTTGATATCAGGAAACCCAAGATACTTTCAGGTCTTAATATTGGAAAAAAACCAGGCATCTCCAATTTTCTGCTGGGTACATCTGAACTAAAGGATCTGATTATACCTGTGCAGGATCAGGAGAACCTTTTTATTCTTCCTTGCGGCCCTATTCCTCCCAACCCCGCAGAGTTATTACTCGACCCGAAGATGGATGAGATGTTTGACTGGTTGAGAAATAATTTTGAAGTGGTAGTAGTGGACACCGCACCTGTTGGAATGGTCAGTGATGCAATGACACTTGCAAAATTTGCCGATTGCTCCCTGTATCTGGTAAGGCAGGGACATACTTTTAAGAAACAGATAGCATTGATAGATGAACTGTATCAGAGTAAAAAACTTCCCAAAATATCCATTATAGTGAATGATGTGAAGATGAAGGTGGGATATGGGTATTATGGATATGGGCGTTATGGCTATGGCTATGGATACAATGAGCGTGGCGGCGGCTATTATGATGAGGAAGAGGAAAACAACTCAAGGTTTAGCCGTATCATAGCAAAGCTTAACCCGGCCAATTGGTTTAAAAAATAATTTTTTGATTTTACATGCGAATATTAATTACCGGAGGCGCAGGCTTTATAGGATCCAACCTGGCTGGCGCACTTCTTTCTGACGAGCGGGTAACGCTGGTGAGGATACTCGACAATTTTGCAACCGGATCATTAGCGAATATTGAACCCTTTCTGAAAAATAAAAAGGTAGAGTTTATAGAAGGGGATATCAGGGATTTTAATACATGTTTACTGGCGTGCGATTCAATTAACCTTATCTCACACCAGGCTGCATTGGGATCAGTACCCAGATCTATTTCCGATCCGCTTACCTCCAATAATGTGAATATCACCGGTACGCTCAACATCTTTACGTCTGCCAAAGAAAAAAAAGTAAAACGAGTGGTTTTCGCAGCCAGCTCGTCTACTTACGGCGACCATCCCGGTTTGCCCAAAGTAGAAGATAAAATAGGAAGACCCCTTTCCCCATATGCAGTTACCAAGTATGTGAATGAGCTGTATGCACAGGTATATGCCGATCTTTTCGGTATTGAGTATATAGGCCTTCGCTATTTTAACATATTCGGCCCAAAGCAAAATCCCCAGGGCCCCTACGCTGCGGTAATTCCCCTTTTTATACAAGCCATTTTGAAAGGCGTTCCGCCTACGATAAACGGCGATGGCAGCTACAGCCGTGATTTTACTTATGTGGAGAATGCTGTAAATGCAAATATTCTATCTCTGTTTTGTGATAATGCCGGGGCCGTTAATCAGATATATAATATAGCCTGTGGAGAGCAGACCACATTGATGGAAATGTTTGATTACCTGAAAGACGCTGCTGGCAGCAGCTTGAAACCTATCCATGGGCCGGAGCGGAAAGGAGATGTGAAGCACAGTTTGGCTGATATATCCAAAGCTGGCAAGCTGCTGGGGTATAAGCCCGCAGTAACAGTGAAAGAAGGATTAAAAAAGACACTGGAATGGTATCGCGAGCAGTCGGCAAGTGCAATTACACCATAAAACTTTATCTGAATATTTTAATATGAGTAAAACAATCATTATTACCGGAGGTGCGGGCTTTATAGGCTCTCATGTGGTTCGCCTGTTTGTAACTAAATACCCGGATTATAAAATCATTAACCTCGACGCACTGACCTATGCCGGAAACCTGGAAAATTTACGGGATATTGAAGACGCGCCCAATTATGTTTTTGTAAAGGCGGATATTCAGCAGCCTGATCAATTGGAAAGCATCTTTCAGCAATATGCACCGGATGGTGTAATTCATCTTGCGGCGGAAAGCCATGTTGACCGGTCTATTCATTCCCCACTCGATTTCGTATACACTAATGTAATCGGTACTGTTAACATGCTGAATGCAGCAAAGAAACAATGGCAGGGCGATTATCAGGATAAACTTTTCTATCATGTTTCAACTGATGAAGTATACGGAGCCCTGGGCGCTACGGGCTTTTTTACCGAACAAACAAGATATGACCCTCACTCTCCTTACAGCGCTTCCAAAGCCGCTTCCGATCACTTTGTAAGAGCTTATGGAGATACTTATGATTTGCCGATAGTGGTAAGTAATTGCTCTAATAATTATGGCCCTAATCATTTTCCCGAAAAACTGATCCCTTTATTTATAAATAATATCATTCAAAAGAAGCCACTGCCTGTGTATGGAGATGGTTTATACACAAGGGATTGGTTGTTTGTAAAAGATCATGCGACAGCAATTGATCTTGTGTTTCACAAAGGAAAAAAGGGGGATACTTACAATATCGGAGGGTTTAATGAATGGAAGAATATCGACCTGGTTAAACTACTTTGCAAGTTAATGGATGAAAAACTGGGGAATGCTTCAGGTACCAGCGAGTCGCTTATAACGTATGTAAAAGACAGGCCCGGGCATGACCGGCGATATGCTATTGATGCTTCGAAGATAAACAAGGAACTGGGTTGGAAGCCAAGTGTTACATTCGAAGAAGGATTGTCCCGAACAATAGACTGGTATTTTAATAACACCGAATGGCTTAAACATGTAACCTCCGGAGAATACCAGCAGTATTACAATAAGCAGTATCATGAGCAATAAAGCATCAGGGCTCAACAAAAAACAAAAAATATAGTATGAAGGGAATTATCCTGGCCGGCGGTTCAGGCACAAGACTTTATCCAATTACCAAAGCCATCAGTAAGCAGTTAATGCCTATTTACGATAAGCCGATGATATATTATCCATTGTCAACACTGATGATGGCTGGTATAAGGGAAGTGCTTATCATTACTACCCCTGAAGATAATCCCGGGTTTAAAAGATTATTGGGCGATGGAAGCCAGGTAGGCTGCAAATTCGAATATGCTATTCAAAATGTGCCCAATGGCCTTGCACAGGCATTTGTAATAGGGGCTTCCTTTATCGGAAAAGAGAAAGTTGCCCTGGTACTTGGAGACAATATCTTTTATGGGGCCGGACTTGGTGCCCAGTTGCGTACGCTGGCAGATATCGAAGGTGGGTATGTGTTTGCTTATCAGGTCTCGGATCCTGAAAGATATGGAGTAGTGGAATTCGATGCCAATAACCAGGCTATTTCAATCGAAGAAAAGCCCGCGAAACCCAAATCCAATTTTGCTGTACCTGGCCTATACTTTTATGACAACGATGTTGTTGAAATAGCAAAAAACCTTAAGCCGTCTTTACGGGGCGAATATGAAATAACTGATGTTAATAAAACTTATCTCAAGCAAGGCAAACTGAAAGTAGCTGTCCTGGACCGGGGCACTGCATGGTTAGATACAGGAACATTTGATTCTTTAAGTGATGCCAGTGAATTCGTGCGTGTAATTGAAAAAAGACAGGGAACGAAAATCGGCTGCATTGAAGAAGTTGCTTATCGTAATGGATTTATCAATAAGCAACAGTTACAACAGATAGCGGAAGGATTGAAGAAAAGTGGTTATGGAGACTATTTGTTTAAGATAATTCAGTAATTATAATTGGCCCTTCCGGGACCAAAAAAATTAATTATCATGTTGGATTTAAATGGCAAAAGCATTCTGATAACAGGTGGTACAGGCTCATTGGGGAAAGAGTTGACCAAATCGATTTTTGAAAAATGGCCAGCGGTAAAGAGGTTGGTTATTTATTCAAGGGATGAGCAGAAGCAATTTCAGATGGCTCAGGTATTTAGTGAGAGGAAATATCCTGCGATCCGGTATTTTATTGGAGATGTGCGTGATTATGACCGCTTAAAGAGAGCATTCGATGGTGTCGACTATGTGATCCATGCTGCCGCAATGAAACACGTCCATATCGCAGAATATAACCCTGACGAATGCGTGAAAACAAATATCGGTGGAGCAAATAATGTGATCAGGGCCGCAATGGAAACAAAGGTAAGCCGGGTGGTAGCCCTTTCAACTGACAAAGCATGCGCCCCTATTAACTTATATGGAGCTACAAAGCTTGCATCCGACAAATTATTCATTGCTGCTAATAATATAAAAGGAAGCCGGGATTTGAAATTTTCGGTGGTGCGATATGGTAATGTAATGGGTTCAAACGGTTCGGTAATGCCTTTCTTTTTAAAAAAGAGAAAGGAAGGTGTATTGCCAATCACAGATCCTGCCATGACACGATTTAATATCTCCCTGGCTGGAGGAGTGGATATGGTGCTTCATGCCCTTGAGCTGGCATGGGGAGGAGAGCTGTTCGTACCTAAAATCCCTTCTTATAGAATAACGGATGTTGCTACTGCTATAGCTCCCGACTGCCGTCAGGAGGTCGTCGGGATAAGACCGGGAGAGAAAGTGCATGAAGAAATGATCACGCCTTCGGATTCGTTCACTACCTATGATCTGGGGAAATATTATGTAATTCTTCCGCAACAACCTGTTTGGGAGCTTGAAAAATTTGTTACCAATTTTCAGGCAAAAAAAGTAAAGCCAGGGTTCGCTTATAACTCCGGTCAGAATGAGGAGTGGTTGCAGATAGAAGACCTTAGAGAGCTGATAAAAAAACATGTAGAACCTTATTACGAATAAATACCAATGAAACCTATTCCTTACGGGCGGCAATCCATTACCGAAGAAGATATCCAGGCGGTTGTAGAAGTATTACAATCTGATTTTTTAACGCAAGGGCCTAAAGTCGGTGAATTTGAAACAGATTTCGCCGGATATATTGGATGTTCATATGCAGTGGCAGTGGCAAATGGCACTGCGGCTTTACATCTGGCAATGCTGGCTAATAACCTTCAACCCGGTGAAAAAGTAATTACAACTCCTATTACATTCTCCGCATCGGCTAACTGTGTAAGATATTGCGGAGGAGAAGTGCTTTTTGCAGATATTGATCCGCATAGTTACCTGATAGATCTTAACCAGGTAGAGGATATCTTTAAAAAAGAAAAAAAGGTAAAAGGAATCGTTCCGGTTGATTTTGCCGGGCATGCCGTTAACCTGGAAGAGCTAAAAGAGATTGCTGACAAATACGGGGCCTGGATACTGGAAGATGCCTGTCATGCACCGGGGGGGTATTTTTCTGATTCAAAAGGAATCAAACAATTATGCGGCAATGGCGTATATGCTTCTCAGGCAATTTTTTCATTCCATCCGGTGAAGCATATTGCCACAGGAGAAGGAGGGATGATTACAACCAATGATGAGGCTACTTATAAGCACCTGCTCAATTTAAGAACACATGGTATTACACGTGATCCGCTCTTAATGGAGAAAAATGATGGCCCCTGGTATATGGAAATGCAGGAGCTTGGCTATAACTACCGATTGCCAGACATTCTTGCTGCTCTGGGTGTGACCCAATTAAAAAAAGCCGCAGAAAGGCTGGTACGGAGAAAAGAAATCGCTGCCACTTATTCTGCTGCATTCTCGGGCTCTGCGCTTACAGCCCCTTCTTATGATGAAGGTCACGCATTTCATTTGTATGTGATTCAGGTAAAAGAAAGAAAAGCGCTCTATGATTACCTGCGTTCAAAAGGCATTTACGCACAAGTGCACTATATTCCAGTTCACCTGATGCCTTATTATCGCCAGTTTGGATGGAAAAAAGGCGATTTCCCCGTTTCAGAGTCATTTTACGACCACTGCCTCAGTCTGCCAATGTTTCCAACTTTATCATCAGAGGAGCAGGAATATGTGATACAGGAAGTATTGAGAAACCCTTCCCTTTTATAAAATAATTTGAAGAGTAAAATCTTTTTTAGGGCTGACGGAAACAGTAATATGGGATTAGGCCATATTATACGCTCTTCCGCATTATGCCGGATGCTGAATAACACCTTTGAGTGCATCCTCCTGACACGTTGTTCAATTCCCTGGGTGCTCGAACTCGCAGGGAAAACGTATCACGAAATAATACGGCTGCCTGAAGAAGATTTTGAAGAAGAAGCAAAAAAAATATCTGCCAGGGTAGGAGCAAAGGATATTGTTTTGTTGGATGGGTACGACTTTAAGACAGCTTATCAGCAAAGTATTAAGGCTTCGCAGGCGATATTAGTCTGCATTGATGATATACACGCATACCCGTTTCTTGCCGATTGCATTATTAATCATAGTGGAGGAATATCAAAGACGGATTACAATGCACCGCCCTATTGCCAGTTTTTTTTGGGACCTTCTTTTTCACTGATCGGACTGCCTTTCCAGGAGGCGGCAAAAAGAAGAAAGAATATAGATCTTGAAAGCCGGCGTTGTCTTATTTGCCTTGGCGGTGCAGATCCCGGCAATCAAACCCTGGCAGTATTGAAGCAACTGGCAGAAAAACGGTTGTTCGATAAATACGAGATCATCGTTGGCAGCGGGTACGTATATAAATCCCTGCTTGTTGAAGAAATTAAAAGGAATGGTTATTCTGCTACAGTTCATCATGCTGTTTCTCCTGAAGAGATGATAATCGTGATGGAACAATGTCCGTTTGCTGTTTGTGCTCCCAGTACGGTCGCTTATGAATATATGTCAGTGGGCGGAGTGTTATTCCTTCATCAAATTGCCGATAACCAGAAGGATGTAATCCGGTTTATGATAGCAGAAAAACTGGCTTTCCCCCTGGAACAAATAACACAGGTTTCTCCGGATGAATGCAGGCAGGCGGTATCCAAACAAGCTTTATACTTTGATGGGCTTTCCGCAGAGAGGTTTACTAAACTGTTTCAGAACTTTCTTCTGTTAAGGGATTTGCAGGTGAGAGCCGCCTTGCCGGATGACCTTCAAGTTACTTTTGAATGGGCAAATGATAAACTGGTCAGGGAGCAGTCTTATAGCCGGAACGCAATTACAATAGCGACGCATACAAAATGGTTCCTGGAGAAAATACAGGATAGCCGTTGCCGCTATTTTATTTTGGAAAATAACGGAATGCCCGTAGGTCAGATCAGATTCGATATCGAGAACGGGAAGGCTACCCTTGGCTATTTGGTAGCTCCTGGTGAAAGAAATAAAGGCCTTGGACCTGTGATATTAGCTTTGGGAATAAAGCAATTGATGAAAGTTGTAAAAGACTGCAATGAAATAGTCGGTTTTGTAAAAAATACCAATATAGCTTCCCAAAAGGCCTTTGAACGTTTTTCATTTATAAAAACCAATGCTGTGGAGTATCCTGATTCAGTGAAATACACATTATTTTATGGAAATAACAGTCAATAACAGAAAGATCGGTCCTGGTAATCGGCCGTTCATTATAGCAGAAATGTCGGGAAACCATAATCAGTCGTTGGAGCGGGCATTGTCTATTGTGGATGCGGCAGCAGAAGCTGGTGCAGATGCCATTAAACTTCAGACTTATACAGCCGACACTATGACTATTAAAGGAGCCTACCAGATCTCAGATGAGAATTCCTTATGGAAAGGCCGTGAGCTATATGACCTGTATAAAGAGGCTTATACACCATGGGAGTGGCATAAACCGATTTTTGAGCATGCAAAAAAGAAAGGGTTGATTGCTTTTAGTTCTCCTTTTGATGAGTCGGCTGTGGATTTTCTTGAAGAACTGGGAGCACCTTTATACAAAGTGGCGTCGTTTGAAAATACTGACTGGCCGTTATTAAGGCGTATTGCAAAAACAGGCAAGCCTGTGATCATGTCAACCGGAGTAAGCAATCTTTCAGATATTGACGAATCTGTGAGGCTGCTCAGAAAGAATGGTGTAAAGGATCTTGTATTGCTTAAGTGCACAAGTACGTATCCGGCTTCACCAGAAAACACTAACCTGGCAACGATACCTCATTTGCAGACAATGTTCAATTGTCTGATTGGCCTTAGCGACCATACCATGGGTATTGGGGCATCTGTGGCAGCGGTAGCACTTGGAGCTACTGTTATTGAAAAACATTTTACCCTCCGCCGTGCTGATGGTGGTGTTGACAGCACATTCTCGATGGAACCTGAGGAAATGAAAGCATTGGTAATCGAATCTGAACGAGCTTTTCTGGCTCTTGGGAATGTTCAATATGGAGTGCAGAAGGCCGAGGAAAAGAGTAGGGCGTTTAAGCGTTCAATTTATATCGCAAAAGATCTTGCGGCTGGCTCTATCCTGAGCGAGGATCATATAAAAGTGATCAGGCCGGGTATTGGAATGGAAAGCCGTTACATCGATATGGTAATCGGAAGAAAGCTGCAGGTAGATGTTAAGGCTGGAACGCCACTGACCTGGGATCTTCTTTAAAATAAATTGATGAAATCAGTTGCTATTATTACGGCAAGGGGAGGAAGTAAACGTATACCCAGGAAGAATATCAGGAATTTCCTGGGCCAGCCGATAATTTGTTATTCTATACAGGCAGCCCTGGATTCAGGCTTATTCGATGAAATAATGGTTTCAACAGACGATGATGAAATAGCGGAAATAGCTTTAAAAGCAGGTGCTGCTGTTCCATTCAGAAGATCTGGTGAGGCTTCAGATGATTATGCTACAACTGCCCAGGTGTTGACTGAAGTGCTGAACGAATATGAAAAGAATGGTAAAAAGTTTGATCTATGCTGTTGCATTTATCCAACAGCCCCATTTGTATCTGCCCAAAAATTAAAGAAGGCCTTGCAACTGCTGACAGAAAATAATGCAGATGCAGTAATCCCAGTGGTCCGTTATGCCACTGCGATACAACGCTCCCTCAAGATGACAGACCAGCATATTTCATTTAATTGGCCGGAATATGCTACCACCAGATCACAAGACCTTCCACCTGCTTTTTACGACTGCGGCCAGTTTTATTTTTTTCAGATAGCAGCCTTCAGAAAAAATAAACGTCTTTTTATGCCTCATACATTCGGACTTGAGGTTTCGGAAATGGAAGTGCAGGATATAGACAACCTCGACGATTGGAAAATGGCGGAATTCAAATACAGTTACATACACTCTCATCTTGAACCAACAGGTCTCGATGAAAAAATTTAGAACAGAACACGAAGATTTTTGGCATAGCCGAATATTATAATTTTCCTCTCCACTAACCAATAACCAGGTCAGACCAGATGAAAAGAAAGCGAGTGCTTTTATGTTGGCCAGAATCGCCGCAACGGTATGAACGGCTAAAAGCGTTTATTGATATCTCTGAGGAAATCGAGTTTATACACCTTTTTTTCAGAACACCCGAAGAGCGTCTGGAAGCATACAGTCCATTCCGGATGATATACTGGTTCGATTATAAAAGTCCGTATGCTTTACTCAATGATATCCAACCCGAAAAAGTAGTAATGGGGAATGTGGATGATCTGCTTGCTATATCGCTGGTTGCAGCCTGCAAAAGAAGGGGCATAACGACTTATGGCATGCAGCACGGTTATATAACAGAAAATATCCGTGACATTCATATTGAAACTACCAGGAAAGGGTTATCAAATGCCGAAACATGGAAGAGGTATTTTAAAATACTCCGGTTCTATTTTGCGAGTATAAAGGGATTGAATATCTCACGGTTTTCCCAGTATAATAAATTCATGTACAGGTATTTCCGGAAAGGCCCAATGCGGACTCTTAGCAGTTTCAATTATGAATGGAGAAAGGCTGATTTCTTTATATGCTTTACACGCTATTCAGGAAAGTTTTACTTAGATCGCGACCAGCTCCCCCCGGAAAGGATACTTGAGATCGGGATTCCGTTTTTTGATACTTTTTTCAGAATTATGGAAGATGGGGATAAGCATGGAGCGGTCAGCTCACAAAAGCCTTACTATATATTAATTGATACTGCTTTCATGGAAGTGAAAAATAAAGTGAGTGCTCAGGATATTAGAAGGTGTTATCAGGAACTGGCAGCTTATTGCAAGACCCGGGGTGCAGAACTGAAAGTAAAATTGCATCCGCATAACTACTTTAATGAGAAATTACCGGTTATTCCCGGAGTTGAATATATAAAGAACCTGCCTGATGCTGATCTGGCAAAATTAATTTCCGGTTCACAGGCATGTTTTGGTTTTTATTCAACACTTTGTATGCCGGTAGTGTTTTATAAGAAATTATGCCAGATCAATAAGAATGATGTTTACTTTAAAGAGATGGTAGAGAAAGGCATAACCCCCGTGATTGATTTTGATACATTCAAAGCGGACGATATTACGATCGACGAGTTTCAGGTTAATAAACAGGCATTACAGGAACTCCTAGAAAAATATCTGTATAAAACAGATGGTAAAGCATCTGAGCGCATTAAAGCGATTTTGATTGGAAATTAAAAGTATTCAGTGGTAACTTCCAGGCTCCTAAAAAAGACCTTACTTTTTACTGTACTTGGTTTTATACCGGTGGCATCACAACTAATATTGGCACCCCTTTTTACCAGGTATTTATCAAAGTATGAATATGGAGTAATCACTTTATGCAACATCTTTGCAAGCTACGCAGGTATACTTATTGGATTAGGCTTCGATAGTGCATTCAGCATATTTTATTTTCATTTTTCGAGAAAGCCCAAATGGCTGAACAAGCTGATTTCGACAGTCATTTTATCCATTCTTGGTTTCACGCTGCTGGCACTTTTGATTTTCCTGATCGGGGGCGATCATCTGTTTGCTTATTTTGGAGCCGACGATTATTTCACATTTACCCGCTTTGGGATACCTGTCCTTTTTACCACACTTACCTCCGTAGTTGTTTCCGTATTACAATCCTATTTCAGGAATTCTGAGAATCTCAAACTATATTCGATCGTATCGGTCGGAGTGTTTGTTTTTGCAGTAACAGGCCAGTTGATTGGATTAATAGCCTATAATGCAGGCGCAGGAGGAATCGTTAATGGCCGCATGATAGGTGCTTTATTGGCTACGCTTATCATACTGATCTATATATTCAGCAATTTCAAGCTGCAATTCAATTTCAATTTATTTAAGAAGTGCCTGGCTTATGGTTATCCAATGGCTGCTTATGGTTTAATCGGGGTGGCATTTGATAATATAGATAAACTTTCCATTGAAAGATTTTTTGGAAAAGATGCTTTAGGTATCTACGGAGTGGCTTTCCTGGTTGCTTCAGTACTGGAATTGATCAGGACCTCTTTTGTTATTACGATAAATCCTGACGTATATAGAAATATAGAGGATAAATCGCCCGGGGCTTTGAACAAGATAAGCTCTTCCATCCGTTTTTTTTGTGTGAGCTCTGTGATTGGAATGTGTTTGTTGCTGGCGATATCCTGGCCGGTGTTTACTATATTTATCAATAGTAAATTCCATAATGCGTTGCTTTTCCTTCCTCTTCTTTTTTTGGGAGTATTACCCAAGATTTATTACACATACTTTGCAATGCCTTTATTTTATTTTAAGCGGACAAAAGCGCTTGCAATCGTCAATTTAATTGCTCTTGCTGCAGGCTGGTTGTATGTGGAAATAGTAAAGGGATCTCTGGGCGTTTTCGGCTTGTGTGCCGTTGTGTTTGTTGTAAAGATCATACAATGCCTTGGAGTGTATTTTTATTCCAGGAAGTATGAAATGAAAGTGAGGTTTGGTTTTTCATTACTAGGGAAGGATGGTGTTATAATCTGGATCGCAGCATTATGCCTTGCTGTGGCCGTCTGTCTTATGTTGCTGTATCCGGCATATATTAT
Organism: Chitinophagaceae bacterium; assembly: GCA_036262095.1. GTDB lineage: Bacteria > Bacteroidota > Bacteroidia > Chitinophagales > Chitinophagaceae > Terrimonas_A. The sequence goes on from DATAJQ010000057.1 coordinate 24,475, forward strand.
GTATATCAACTGTATTCCGCTGGTTGCTGTTTTTTATGCCGCTTTTCTTTTCTTAAAGAGGAGAAAGCCGGCATTATTCAGAAGAGCTTAAAAGTAATACCATTGAGCATGAAACATACAAAACATATTATACTGTTTTACCTGCTTTTGTTATTGCAAGCTGTTTCATTTGCAGGACAGGGCACGCAAATGAAAGTGCCTGTCTTTTTTGAAACCGGCCAATCCGATTCTGTTTCACTAGCTGTCAAATCTCTTTTTAATGAATTGGCAGGAGCAGGTGGATACTCTTATGAAGTGAACCCTTTAAGCAATTTTAAAGGACGTGGGATCGCTTTCGTTTTGACTACTCAGGCAGAACGGAATAAAATTTATCTGCCGGCTGGGATCAGGACGATGGGACCTGAGGGCATATACATAAAAGGAAACGCTACCTCAATTATTATTGCGGGAAACAGCTCTCTTGCTCTTCGCGAAGCTATTTATTTTTACCTGGAGAAATTGGGGTTTCGCTGGTTTTCCCCTGGTGACGAATGGAAAATAATACCACGGGTGACATCTGTTTATAAGGATATATACATACTCACTCAACCCGACTATGAATACCGGTCATTTTTTTTAGGTCATGGCTATAACCGGTCGGAAAAGATTGAGCAGGATTTTACAGAATGGTATGTTGCCAACCGGCTTGGAGGAGCATTTCCTGTAGGTCTTGGACATTCTTATGACAGGATTGTCAGCAGGAATAAGCAAGCCTTTCTTGCGCACCCGGAATTTTTTGCCCAGAAAACCCCCAAAGGATCAATACCTGCAAACCCGAAATTCAATGTTGCCGCGTCTGGCCTTGTTGACCTGATCAGGCAGGATGCGCTCTCACAGGCTAATGAAAAAAGTGCTGTTTCTCCATTATTTATGCTTTCGATGGATGCTTCTGATGGAGCCGGCTTTTGTACTACACCAGCCTGCCAGGTAATCGGTACTCCGTCGGACCAGGTTTATTATATTGCCAACCAGGCAGCTAATGCTATACGGAAAAGTTATCCTATGGGATGGATTGGTTGCCTGGCATATAGTGAATATATAACACCCACAAAATTGAATCTTGCTGATAATATTTTTGTGATGGTGACGAATGGTTTTAATAAAAGCGCTTATACAACCGAGCAATTGATCGGGGCATGGAAAGCCAAAGTATCGAAGGTGGGAGTGTACGAATATCTAAGTGTGTATGAATGGGATTTTGATATGCCGGGTCAATCAAAAGGAGGTAAACCAGGATATCTCCAAAACAGTATACAAAAGTTTTATAATGCCGGAGCAAGGTCATATCTCGGAGAGTCAGTTATGGGATGGGTTTCGCGCGGTTTGGGTCAGTATGTTTTATCCAGGCTTTTGTGGGATACAAAAGTAAATGTAGATTCCATCAGGAATGATTTTTTTCGCTTGTGCTTTGAAGACGCATCTGTGCCGCTCAGTAAACTTTACAGTCAATGGGAGAATTATGAACATAATATTCCTCTTGATAATGATTTGGCAGGATGGATAAGCCTGGTTGATGAAGCTGATCGCCTTGCAAAGACAAATGCGGTAAAAGAGAGAATCGGTTTTATAAAGAGATACATCCATTATATCGTTTTATATAAGAACGTAAAGGCTAATCCTGGCAATGAAAGCGCTATGGATGATATCCTGAATTATAGCTGGCGAAATTTTGAACGACCCGCTTTTTCTACTTTGCCTGCAATGATCTCTCTACCTGCTTATAATTCCTTTAGTAAAAAATCACTTAAAAGCACGGGATCTGCATCCTGGAAAAAAAATGGAACACCTCTTAGCAGTGATGAAACAGATGCAGACTTCCTGAAAGATAAGCAATCAATTAAAAGGATTGATGGGCTGCAGACCTTTTCACAAAGCAGCAAAATGATGCCAGCAAGGAGTTCCCTGGCACTGAAAGAAAAGAAATATGAGGTGTCAGGCCATGCATTTTCTGGTAATACTGAATTCATGGTTCAGCTTCAGAATAAAAGTGACAATAATTATATAACTATATCAAGCGGCTATGCGGCTGGAGCAACCACTGCCCAATTGGTGCAGGTCAGTATTTTTAACGCGGGCGCTTCTTCCGGTGAACCACCCTTAATTGAGTTTGTTCAAAAGAAAAAATCTTACTGGGATAAAATACCAATGGGAGCATTGCCCCCAGGCCATTATCGGGTCGTGATCACGGACAGGAAAAGTATTTTTTCCATCAAGTTTTCGGAAGGTATTCTTTTCAGTGTTATTACCCGTGCAGATGCCAAAATTCTAACGACTTCAATATTTGGCCTCAACACATTTTATTTTTATGTTCCCTCCGGGATAAAGAGATTTCAATTAATAAAGACCGGCACAATGAGTTTACTGTCACCCTCAGGAAGGTTGATCGATCTGAAGAACAACTCTGATGCAACATTCGATGTGATGGCTAACGAAAATGGTATCTGGAAAATCACCAAGCAAAAGGGTATGTTATACCTGCAAGGAGTTCCACCATATTTGGGATTTGATCCGCTAAGTATGCTTATTCCGGCCTCCAATCAGTAATTTCTTGAAAAAAGTTCTGTATATATCTTATGATGGGATGACCGATCCTCTTGGTCAGGCCCAGGTAATACCTTATCTGAAGGGGCTTACCCGTTATGGTTACCAGTTTACCATTTTGAGTTTTGAGAAGCCTGCCCGTTACAGAGAAAGAGGAGAGTGTATTTTATCTCTTTTGAATGAGTGCGGTATAAAATGGGTAGTTATACCATTCAGCAGCAAAATACCTGTGCTGTCGAAAGTATATGATCAGTTCCGAATGACAAATGCTGCTATGCACTTGCTCAGGCAGGAACAGTTTAGCTTTGTCCATTGCAGGAGTTATGTTGCTGCGGAAACGGGTACCAGGTTATATAAGAAACTAGGCATCCCCTTTTTATTCGACATGCGTGGCTTTTGGGTTGATGAGAGGGTTGACAATGGCCAATGGAACCTGAAAAAACCCTTGTTTAAATGGCTTTATACACGGTATAAAAAAAAGGAGAAACAATATTTCTCTTTGAGCAGTCATATCATTTCTCTTACACATACTGGCAAAACAGAACTTGTGAATAGCTATGGTATTGATGCTAATAAGATAACAGTAATCCCGTGCTGTGTGGACCTAGATCATTTTGATTACAAAAAGGTAAACGGGGCAGATCAGGTACGAGCCCGCACTTCACTGGGCATTTCAGACAAGGATGTGCTCATAACTTATCTTGGTTCGTTAGGTGGGTGGTATTTAACAAATGAAATGTTATCATTCTTTACAGCACTTCGTAAGCAAGTGCCTGGCTTAAAGTTTTTATTTATTACGCAGGATGCAAAAGAATCAGTAATAGCCAAAGCTGCCCAATTGGGTATTGAAGAAGGAAGTATCATTGTAAAAGCTGCGAACAGAAACGAAGTGCCCCTGCTGCTTTCACTTAGTACCTGGAGCATTTTTTTTATTAAAGATGCTTATTCCAAGAAAGCATCTTCACCTACCAAGCAGGGGGAGATAATGGCAATGGGAATTCCTGTTATATGCAATGATATTGGAGATACCGGCAAGGTTATTAAAGAAACAGCCGCAGGTTTTCTGGTCAGCAGATTTACAAAGGATGGATATGAAAGAACGGTTGAGGAAATTATTTCGGCCAGTAAGCCAGATCCGGAGCTTATCCGGAAAGGAGCTTTTAAGTTTTATAATCTTGAAGACGGGCTGCAGAAATATCAACAGACTTATGCTGTATTGAGCAGTAACGAAAACTAATAAGACAGATGTTGAGAAGATCAGTGTGGGAAATAGTATGTAGAAAATGAATGTTCAGAGAAGCTCTATGCCAGATAAATCAGTAAAGGTCTTTTTTATGGTGCCTGCCCCGGCTGGAATATCGCCAGCTCAGCGCTTCCGCTTTGAGCATTATCTGCCAATGCTTGAACGATATGGATTTTCCTATAAGATCAGCTCTTTCTACACCATGAAGAGCTGGAAACAATTATATCAGCACGGAAAACCCTTGAAGAAAGCATATATTGTACTCAGGGGGTTTTTAAAAAGGGTGTTGGATATTTTCAGGACCATTCCGTATGATTATGTTTTTATACAGCGCGAAGCGGCCCCTATTGGGCCACCTGTGATTGAATTCATCCTTCGCTTTCTTTTCCGGAAAAAGATCATTTATGATTTTGACGACGCAATATGGGTGCCGGTCAGCTCTGTACAGAACAAACTGGCTTATCATCTCAGATGGTTCAGTAAAGTGTCCAGTATCTGCAAATGGTCTTATAAAGTATCTACCGGCAATCAATTCCTTGCCGATTATGCACTCAGGTTTAACAAAAACACTGTGGTCATACCTACAGTAGTAAATACAGATCAGCAGCATAATAAACTCCGCGATCAATCGTCGGATGATCTGGTAGTTGGATGGACGGGGACGTTCAGTACATTAAAATATCTGCACATGCTTATCCCGGCCATTCAGCAACTTCAGCAGGAAATTGATTTTACATTTCTGGTGATTGCCGATAAGGACCCTCTATTGCCCTTAAAAAAATACAGGTTTGTAAAATGGAATAAGAATACGGAGGTAGAAGACCTTCTTGTTTTGAACATAGGGGTAATGCCCTTGCATGACTCAGAGATCGAAAAGGGAAAATGCGGCTTTAAAGCCATACAATATATGTCATTAGGCATTCCGCCTGTGGTTTCGCCTGTTGGTATGAACAGCATGCTCGTAACCGATGGGCAGGATGGCTTTCTTGCAGAAGATGAAAATGAGTGGGTGCAGAAACTGAAAAAGCTTCTTTCAGATAAGGGTTTGCGTGTAAAATTCGGAGAGAATGCAAGACAAAAGATTGTGGAGCAATATTCTGTGAATGCTACCAGCAAAAAATTCATTGAACTTTTTACCTGAGTTACTATTCTAACCGGAACTCATACTATAAACGGAGTAAGTGTTTTTACTGAAGACCTCATTATTCAACCCCATTGACCTATTAGCCTTTCCTCTGGCATTGATCGTGCTTTACCTGGCAAGTAAGATAATGCTGCGTAATGAAGACAATGAGACGAAAGCTTTTTTTCTGCAGGCTTTTTGGGTACGGGTGCTGATGCTGTTAATTTTCACTGCTGTCATGCAATATTACTATGGCGGTGGCGACAGTTTCCGGTATTACATTTCCATTCTGGATATACGTTCAGCTTTAAACGACAGAGCCATCAGCTTATGGGATTTAATTACCACTTCGAAAGCTGATAGTTTTCATCCATTGTATAACTATTTCTCCTATGACGAACTTGGGGAAAATCACTACTACATGATGAGAGCCCCGAACTTTGCCGTTCCCAAAATCGGAACATTTTTTTCCTTCATTTTCTTTAATAGCTACCTGGCTATAGGTTTTTGTTTTAGCTATTTTGCATTACTGGGATCGATGGGGATTTATAAGGTTTTTGCGAGAGAGTTTCCCAGGATGAAAAACCAAATAGCTTTAGCCTGTTTCTTTTTTCCAACAGTCTGTTTTTGGTCATCCGGCTTGCTCAAAGACTCATTAACGTTTGGAGCTCTCGGATTTCTTTTTTCTGCTGTTTACAATGTATTAGTCCTGCATAAAAACTTTACTGCTTCTATTATAAAGACAATAATTGCCGTTTATATCTTATATATTATCAAGCCATATATAATGCTGGCGTTTATCCCAGGTTTATTATTGCTTATTTTTACAAGGTGGACTGATAAAGTAGAGTCTCGGCAACTCAAGCGTTTAGCATTTGCATTGATGATGATCATTGGTTTGCTTGGAGGTGTCTTTCTATATATGAACCTGACTTCTGAAGGTGCTTTAGGCCAGTATAGGGCAGAGGTTATTTTCGATGCAATAGACAGGCAGCGCAATGTTTTTGAAACGGCGAATGTGAGCGACCGCAGCGGCTCCAATTTCGATCTTGGATCAGATAATCCTGTATTGACATTTCCACTTGGGATAGTAGCCAGCTATTTCCGCCCTTTTCTTTGGGAAATCCGAAATCCAGTTATGGCACTTAGCGCCCTGGAATCTTTATTGTGTTCATTATTGGTAATTTTCTTATTTGTCAAAGTAGGATTTTTCAGAACGCTTAGAATCGCTTTGGGTAATCCTTTTACTATTTTTTGCCTGGTCTTTTCGTTGTTATTCGGAGGAGCTGTAGGAACCTCTACGGGTAATTTCGGATCTCTTGTACGATATAAGATCCCAGGGTTGCCATTTTTTCTGCTTCTTATTCTTATAACTTTACACCTGGCAAATGTTTCATTGCCAGCGAGAGTAAGAAAAATTAAACTTTTTCAGACAACTTAATATGTGTGGTATTGCCGGTTCGATAAATTTTAAGCTGGATATTCCAGCATTAAAGCAATGCCTCTTGCATAGGGGGCCCGATGAGCAAGTAACGTATGAACAGGATAACCTGATATTACATCATCATCGCCTTGCGATACTTGACGTAGCAGGTGGCCGTCAGCCTATGCATTACGAGCATCTGACGATTATCTTCAATGGAGAAATATATAATCACCAGGAGGTAAGGGCAAAACATTTACTTGATTGCAAGACGAATTCAGATACAGAAACTATCCTGCATGCTTATGCAAAACTGGGAACAGCTTGTTTCAATGATTTTGATGGCATGTTTGCCCTCGCAATTTATGACCACAGGAATAAAGAATTATTATTGGCCAGGGACCGGGCAGGAAAAAAACCGCTTTATTATTATACAGATAAGAACAAACTTATTTTCGCCAGTGAATTGAATGCTATCCGCGGGCAGATAGGGCTTGAAGTTGATATTCCAAATCTGCAACAGTATGTTCGCATGGGATATTTCTATAAATCGGCGACACCATACAAGCAGGTAGAGGAGTTACCTGCCGGATCATTTGCCCTTATATCCCTTCGGGATCCTGTTGTAAAAATCAAGAACTGGTGGAATATCCATCCTTATTATTTGAAGAAAGTGGAGGAACCCTTTGAGGAAGCATTGCGGCATACGGATGATTTGTTGCATAAAGCTGTGAAACGAAGAATAGAATCTTCCGACCTTGAAGTTGGCTCTTTTTTAAGCGGCGGTATTGATAGCGGCCTTGTATCAGCCATTGCCAAACAATATAATCCTGGACTCAATACTTTTACAGTCTCTTTTGATGGGCAATATGACGAAGCGCCACTGGCAAAGCTTGTGGCCGAACGGTATAAGACCAATCACCATGAAATACGGATCTCGTTCAATTCAATAAAAGATAATATTGAAACGATCCTGGGCAATTATGGCGAACCCTTTTTTGACAGCTCCGCCATTCCGAGTTATTATGTGAGCCGCGAAGCAAAAAAATATCTTACTGTTATTCTCAATGGAGATGGTGGTGATGAATTATTTGGCGGTTATCGCCGTTATGTCCCCTTTGCCAGGTATGATTTTTTCGATCCAGGTGTGCTTGTAAAAACTGCTGCCAGAATTGCTCATTCTGTTTTACCGGTACCGCATCAGAAAAAATCAAAGTATAATTACATATACCGTCTTGCTGATTTTGCAAGAAAAAATGGATTGGATGCTTATCTCAGCGCCACTGTCGACAGTTTTGAGAACTATGAATCTTTCCTGATTGCGGATGACCGTATACTAGATAAAGTGCGAAATGATTTTGATCTTGTCAGCCGGTCTGCTCTCACAGGACTGCAAAAAATTATGAACCTGGACTTTGATAATATACTGACGGGCGATCTGTTGGTTAAAATGGATATTGCCACCATGGCACACTCCCTGGAAGGAAGAAGTCCATTGCTGGCAAAGGAATTGATGGAGTACATTCCATCCTTACCGGATAATTTCAAAATAAAAGGAAACCAAACAAAATATTTGCTTCGTAAGCTTGCTGAGAAATATCTGCCGGCTGAACTTATTCATCAGCAAAAGCGTGGCTTCGAGGTCCCACTGAAAAAATGGATTGATGGCGAACTGAAAGACCTTATCGCCGATTATATTATTTCCCCGGGAGCATATTGCAGGAATTTTGTAAAGCCTGGCTTTATTGACCAGCTCTGGCAGCGAAAAATAAACTGTGGGGATGAGAAAAGAGCAAAAATGTTATGGACGCTCTTTGCCCTTGAAGTATGGTACAGGAAATCTTATCTGAATAAATAGCTCAAACCAGGAAGCATGCCTAAGCTGGTTCGTATTACTACTACCACTCTTTCTCTGAAATACCTGTTGCGAAACCAGATGCGGTTTATGAAACAGCATGGCTTTGATGTGATCATGATCAGCAGTGACGGGCCAGAGAAAGAAGATGTAGTCAAAAATGAAGGTTGTTCCCACCAGGTGATAAACATGACACGTAAGATCACGCCTTTTGCGGATCTCCGGTCGCTGTGGAAATTATACAGGGTTTTAAAAAAAGAAAAGCCTGATATTGTTCACTCCCACACACCCAAAGCAGGTTTACTGGCCATGCTGGCCGCAAGAATGGCAGGAATAAAGGTCCGGGTACATACTGTAGCTGGTTTACGTTTTATGACAACAACCGGGCTCACCCGTAAACTACTGGTGGCAATGGAAAAATTGACGATGAGATCGGCAACGGATATTTGGCCAAACAGTTTTTCCCTAAGGGATTATATGATCAGCAATAAATTAGCCCGGCCTTCCCGTCTTGAGGTAGTTGGTATGGGATCCAGCAATGGGATCGATCTTGAACGATTCCATGATGATGTATTAAAAAAAGAAGAGATTGAAAGAGTCAAAAAACTCATACAATACGATGAACAGCATACTTATTTGCTGACGGTAGGGCGGATTGTTCATGATAAAGGCATTGATGAATTGGTTAAGGCCTTTAATGAAGTGTATAAAAAGAATAATCACTTGCGCCTGCTGCTGGTAGGTACTTTTGAAGATGAACTGGATCCTGTGACACCTGAAAGCAGGGCCCTCTTACAATCGCATCCGGGCATTATACTGGCCGGGTGGAATGAGGGTGTGGAGTACTTTATGCATATTGCAGATATGCTTATTCATCCGTCTCACCGGGAAGGATTCCCGAATGTGCTGCTGCAGGCGGGTGCAATGAAATGCCCTATTATCTGTTCCCGCATCGAAGGCAATGTTGATATTGTAGAACATGAGAAAACCGGACTGATTTTTGAAACAAAGAATGCAGCTCAGTTACAACAAAAAATAGAACAGGCACTGGCTGATCCACGGGGAATGAGGCAATATGCTGACCAGTTGCTGCAGAAAGTGAAAGCGCATTTCAGTCAGCCAGCTGTTCACGGTTATCTTTTAGAAAAGTATAATTATTTACTGGATCAACGAACTGCGCATAAAAAAACAAAGAGCTAAAATGAGCGTTCCAAAAAAGTCTGTTGCGATCATTGGTTATTCCGGTCATGCGTATGTGGTGATCGATATTTTTAAATTATCCGGTAGATCTGTAACCGTCTATTGCGATCAGGAACGCAAAGCGGACAATCCCTATCACCTGGATTATCTTGGCCGTGAGCAGGATGTGCTGGAGCAACTCAAGGAGTACGATTATTTTGTAGCTGTAGGTGACAACAGGATACGGGAAAATATCTACACTTATTTAAACAATGAACTGCTACGGCCGGCTGCCAATGCCATACATGCTACGGCAGTATTGGCTGATACAGTTAAAATTGGTAATGGCGTGATGATAAGCGCCGGGTCCCTGGTGAACCCGATGGCAATAATTGGAAACGGGGTTATTTGTAATACCGGTTGTATTGTGGAACATGAATGTATAATCGGTGATTTTGCACACATTGCACCTGGTGCAGTACTTTGTGGGAATGTAAGAGTTGGCCATGGCAGTTTTGTTGGTGCAAATTCCGTCATCCGCCAGGGTATTACGATCGGCAGACAGGTAATGATCGGAGCAGGAAGTGTGGTTGTCAAAGACATACCAGATAATACCACGATATGGGGAAATCCTGCAAGGTAGAGCACAGGCGTAATGAAATTGCAATGAGCCTGTTCGGTAGCTACTATGGCTTGAGTATGATATTTTACTTTTAATAACTAATAAATATTTCGTTAAACCATTAGACAATGAGTAAGAAAATTCTTGTTACCGGAGGGGCCGGTTATATTGGGTCAGTTCTTGTCCGCATATTGCTGAATAAAGGATATCAGGTCCGTGCTTTTGATTCACTCAAGTTTGGCGGCGACGCCTTGTACGATGTGGCGCAGCATCCTTCCTTTGAATTTATGCGGGGTGATCTCCGGGTTGATGCCGATGTTGAACGTGCGCTGAATGGTATTGATCATGTAGCACATTTAGCTGCGATTGTCGGGGATCCCGCCTGTTCCAAGTTTTCTGATGAAGCACAGGAAGTGAATTGGACTGCTTCTGTTAAGTTGTTTGAAAAGGCAGAAGCTTCAAGGCTGAAACGGTTTGTTTTTGCATCTACCTGCAGCAACTATGGAAAAATGGCCGATCCAAATTCTTATGTGGATGAAACATCCGAATTGCGCCCTGTATCCCTTTATGCAGAGTTGAAAGTGAAATTTGAGAACTACCTTCTTAAAGAGCGAAAAGATGCAAATATCTGCGCTACTGCACTCCGGTTCTCAACAGTATATGGCTTTTCTCCCCGTATCCGTTTCGATTTAACCGTGAATGAATTTACACGTAATGTATGTCTTACTGGTGAGCAGGAGATCTGGGGCCCGCAGTTCAACCGCCCCTATTGTCATGTGGATGATCTGGCGCGTGCAGTAGCGCTGGCACTCGAGGCACCCGAGGCCAAAGTGAAGGCGAACGTATTTAATGTAGGTGATACAACAGAAAACTATAGCAAGCGGATGCTGATGGAGGAAATCCAAAAGCAGTTGCCGAATGCAAAAGCGATCTATGTAGAAAGAACAGAAGACCCCCGCGATTACCGGGTCAATTGTGATAAGATCAAAAATGAACTTGGATTCTCCATTACTAAAAAAGTACCTGATGGGATCCGCGAAATAATAAAGCTGATGCATAGCGGTATCATCACTGATGCACGTGCTGCTAAATTCAGCAATATCTGACAGAATTGTTTTATCGTCTTTTATAACCAATTGATGTGAATTATGCTGTTGCTTTCAGGTCCTAACATTGCCGGAAACGAGTGGAAATATGTAAAGGAATGCCTTGATACCGGATGGGTTTCTTCCGTTGGATCGTATGTTACAAAGTTTGAGAACATGGTGGCGGAGTTCGCCGGCTGCAAATATGGAGTTGCTACCAGCAATGGAACATCTGCACTTCATATTTCGTTAATGCTTGCAGGTGTAAAGCAGGGTGATTATGTGATTGTGCCCAACATTACTTTTATTGCATCGGTAAATTCCATTAAATATGCCGGAGCCGATCCGATATTAATGGATGTTGATCCTCATACCTGGCAAATGAACCTCGATCTGCTGGAGAAGTTTCTTAAAGAAGAAACGGAACAGAAGAGAGGGGAGTGTATATACCGGAAAACAAACCGGGTGATCCGCTGTATCATGCCTGTTCATGTGCTCGGTAATATCTGTGATATGGACCGGCTGATACAACTGGCCAGCCAATACAACCTGCTGGTAGTGGAAGATGCTACTGAATCACTGGGCAGTTATTATAAAGGAAAACACTCAGGTGGATTGGGCGAGATAGGCTGTTTCAGCTTTAATGGTAACAAAATTATTACAACCGGTGGCGGTGGTGTGATCGTTACGAATAATGAGGAGATCGCAAAAAAAGCGAAACACCTGACAACACAGGCCAAGAGCGACCCGTTTGAATACATTCATGATGAGATCGGTTATAATTACCGGTTGGTAAACGTGCTGGCGGCTATGGGCGTTGCCCAAATGGAATTACTGCCATCTTTTATTCAACGTAAAAAGCAGATCGATGCGTTTTACCGTTCCCGGTTAACCGGTGTGGGCGATATACAGTTTCAGGAAATACCGGCAGAAGTGGATGCTAATTGCTGGCTGTTCACATTCAGTTCATCCAAACAAAAGGAGATACTTAAAGTGCTGAATGATCATCAAATGCAGTCAAGACCATTTTGGGTGCCGATGAACCAGTTGAGAATGTTTACAGCTGATGTATATTATCATGATACTGATGTTTCCGGAAGCATTTACAAGCAATGTCTGAGCATCCCCTGTTCTACGTACATTACAGACGATGAACTGGCAAGTGTGGCAGATAAGATAATAGCTGTTTTTTAACCTGCGGGTAAGCCTTATATGCCTCTCACAGCAATAACATCGTATGTATAAAGTACTGAAGCGTTTTTTTGACATCCTGTGTTCCTTACTGGCACTTATTGTGCTGTCTCCGATCCTTCTTCCCGTCATTGTGCTGTTGAAACTTACAGGTGAGCATGAGGTCTTCTATTTTCAGAAAAGGGTTGGCTATAAGAATAAAGAATTCCTGATCTGGAAATTTGCCACGATGCTGAAGAACAGTCCCAATATGGGTTCTGGTGATGTGACCACCCGCAATGATCCGCGTGTAACCAAAATAGGCAGCTTCCTTCGTATGAGCAAGCTGAATGAGCTGCCGCAACTTATCAATATTCTTCTCGGTGACATGTCCTTTGTAGGGCCAAGGCCGCTCATGAAAGCAGGCTTCGACCGCTACTCCGATGAAATGAAAGAAAAGGTTTACCGGGTAAAACCCGGGCTCACCGGCATCGGTTCTATTGTATTCCGTGATGAAGAGTTGATCATCACACAAAGTTCCCTGCCTCCTCATGAATGTTACCGCCAGGTGATCCTTCCTTATAAAGGGGCTGTTGAGGTCTGGTATCAACAGCATTTCTCTTTCTACACAGATTTTATGATCCTTTTTCTTACAGCCTGGCAGATCATTTCACCAAAAAGTGAATTGGTTTACAAGGTCTTTCCCAGCCTTCCTCCCCGTAGTTTTTAATTAATGTTGAAATGGATTGCCCATCAATCCTATAATTGCTAATTTCGACCTGCTAAGCAAGCAATAATGTTTAAATTATTTTCCAAACCGGCATCGGGTAAAGAGAAGTTTGACTTCTCCATACTGAAAACAGATATGCACTCGCATCTTTTGCCAGGCATTGATGATGGAGCAAACGACCTGGAAAATTCCCTGGAACTTATCCGTGGCTTAAAAGCACTGGGATATAAAAAGCTTATCACCACACCGCATATCTTATGGGATATGTACCGGAATACCCCTGCTATCATTGCTGAAAAACTGGAGCTGGTAAAAAAAGCAGTGGAAAATGAAGGCATTGATATAGAAATCGAAGCTGCTGCCGAATATTTTTTGGATGAGCATGTGCGGGAACTGCTTCATAAAAAGGAACCCTTGCTGACATTAAGTGGCAACCTGGTGCTTACTGAATTTTCAATGGCCTATGCTTCCATGAATGTGAAAGATATTTTGTTTGATATGCAGATGCAGGGTTATCAGCCTGTGATCGCGCATCCTGAACGGTATGCTTATTTGCAACGTAATAAAGACTTTTTTGTGGAGCTGAAAGATATTGGCTGTTTGTTCCAGCTGAACCTGTTGTCGCTTTCCGGCGGCTATGGCCGTGTGGTGGCGGAGCTGGCAAATTATTTATTGAAGAATGGTTTTTATGATATGGCAGGTACCGATCTTCACCACACAGGGCATGTGGAGGCATTGAAAAAATTCCAGGCCCCGCCTTTGCTTAAAGAATGGCTGGATGCAGGGAAAGCCCTGAATAGTAAGTTGTAATAAATTGTGAATCAATGGCACTGAACTTTTCAAAAGCCGGTTTGTAATAGGAGTATGAGCGCTTTTACCATAAAAGACCTTGAGAATTTATCGGGAATAAAAGCCCATACGATCCGTATGTGGGAACAACGGTACAACCTGTTGAAGCCCAGGAGAAGCTGCACCAATATCAGGTATTACAGCAATGATGAATTGAAAACATTGTTGAATATCGCATTGCTGAACAAATACGGTTACAAGATATCGCACATTGACAAGATGTGCCGTGAAGAGATTTGTCAGAAAATACTTTCCCTGCATGATATGGAAGCTATGCAGGAAATGGTGGTGAACGAACTGATCCAGGAAATGGTGGACCTGCAAACGGATAAGTTTGAGCGCACACTGGGAAAATATATCTGTGATTATGGAATTGAGAAATGTGTGATGGAGATCATCTTTCCTTTTCTGGAAAAGATCGGTATCCTTTGGCAAACGGATAATGTCACTCCGGCGCAAAAGCATTTTGTAACGAATATCATCAGGCAGAAACTGATCGTTGCGATTGATCAGATACCTTGTTGCAGTGAAGGAAAATCCTGCTTATTATTCTTACCGGAAAAAGAATATCATGAGCTGGGATTGTTATTTCTCAACTACCTTTTGAAAAAGCAGGGCTTAAGAGTGATTTACCTGGGAGCAAATGTTCCGGTAAGTGATATGGAATGTGTGGTGGCTACTATGAAACCTGAACTGGCTTTTGTGCATCTCGCCAGCAATTTTTCCCAGGCCGGCCTGGAAAAGATGATTGCGGATATCCAACTCCGGATCCCAACTGTTAAAACCATCATATCTGGTTGTCCTGCAGAGGGATATGATCGCCCGGTCCCCCGCTGCATCGAGCTAAAATGCAATTTCCGTGAGGTAATGGACCTGATTTCAACCCTTTGATAATCAAATGAATTGTTAAACCAGGAATTGAGATTTTTTTCTAAATCCTATTTTGTTTAACTTTATGCCTGTTAAAATTAAACAAAGTTATGGCCACTACAGATTTCAATGAGGTGCTGCTCGAGAACGCCGACTTTCTCAAGCCCTTTGCCATCAATCTGACAAGGGACAGTGAGGCGGCCAATGATCTTTATCAGGAGACTTTATACAAAGCTTTAGCGAATAAGGAAAAGT
>DATAJQ010000058.1:0-3517 GCA_036262095.1 Chitinophagaceae bacterium
TTTGAGCCCGTGGCGTCTTCAACCTAAACGTAAGCTCGGAGCGAGTTCCCTGCGCGCTCGGCTTACACAGTAATTTTTAGCCATTTTTCTGCAGCCTTGATCTTTTTTGTTACTTTTTTGCATCAAGGCAAAAAAGTAAATGCGAAATTCGCTTCATGTCCAGTAAGGTTCGATCATTTACAAAAGGGTTCCTCTTGTTCCTGAATGCAGTGGCGGCATTATTGTTCCTCCTGGCATGCCTGGCGCCTTCGGTTGACCCTGACCGCTGGTGGTTTATTTCTGTGCTGGGCCTCGGCTTCCCTGTACTCCTTGTGATCGTTATCTTCTTTCTGGTAGGCTGGCTTTTTGTAAAAAGAAGGCTGGCGCTTATCTCTGCAATAGCTCTTTTGCTTGGCATCAGGAGCATCAGTATCTTTTTTGCCTTTCACCCTTCAGGGGAAAAAGCATCTGCAGAAGGCCGCAAAGATTCTTCTCTCCGGTTGGCTACCTGGAACGTGGCACGCTTTATTGAAATGAAGCGGAATAATAATAAGGGCAGCCAAACCCGCCTCCGGATGATGGAGCAGATACAGCAAGCCAACGCCGATATTATTTGCCTGCAGGAGTTCTTTCACTCATTAGCTTCTGATTACTATCCTAATCTTACATATATCAGCAAGCATTTCAACTACCCTTACTATTTCTTTTCGCATGATGATGATGGTGATAAACATTTTACAGGCAGCGTTATTTTTTCCCGCTTTCCGATCATCGACAGCGGGCTGATCCGCTATCCCCGGCCAACCCTGCCCGATGCATTGATGCATGCTGATATAAAAGTGGGCGACGATACCATACGGGTGTACACCACGCATCTTCAATCAATACAATTCAATACCGCTGACTACGAAAAGATTGAAAAGATCAAGGAAGGGGAGGATGGTATGGTGTCCAATTCCAAATTAATTTTTGCAAAGCTGAGAAGAGGGATGTCTGGCCGGAAAATACAATCGGATATCATTGCCCAGGTACTGGGCGACAGTCCGCATCCCGTTCTGTTTTGCGGCGATCTGAACGATGTTCCCAATTCTTATACTTATCAGCAGGTCCGGGGTGAAATGCAGGATGCCTTCCTGAAAAAAGGATTCGGGATCGGAAGAACATTCTCTGCCCTTTCGCCCACCTTAAGGATCGATTACATTTTTGCAGACCCCTATTTCAGGATCGATGCGTTTGACCGGGTGGTAAAACCCTATTCTGACCATTTTATGCTGGTAGCTGATATCAGCCTGAAAAAGACAAAGTAAAATAACCGACTCAGAGAGATAACTTATTTTTGCCGACTATGAGTGAATTGAAAGTTTATAATTCTTACAGCCGCCAGAAAGAAGTGTTTACACCCATTACACCGGGACATGTGGGTATGTATGTGTGCGGCCCGACCGTGAGTGGAGAAAGCCATCTGGGTCACGCACGTCCCTATGTTACGTTTGATGTAGTGTTCCGCTATCTTACCCATCTTGGATATAAGGTCCGTTATGTGCGTAATATTACTGATGCCGGCCATTTTGAAGAGGAGGGAAGGGATGCAGAAGATAAGATCTCCAAAAAAGCCATACTGGAAAAACTGGAGCCGATGGAACTGGTGCAGAAGTATACCAACCTTTTTCACTGGGCCATGGACCAATTCAATACCATCCCCCCATCCATTGAACCAACCGCCACAGGCCATATTGTAGAACAGATCGGGATGATACAGGAGATCATCCGCGCAGGATATGCCTATGAAGTGAATGGTTCCGTTTATTTCGATGTAAAAAAATATGCATCCGACTACGATTATGGTAAACTGAGCGGACGTGTGATCGATGATCTGCTGGAAACCACCCGCGACCTGGAAGGGCAGGAAGAGAAAAGGGATAAAGCAGATTTTGCATTATGGAAAAATGCGGCACCCGAACATATCATGCGCTGGCAAAGCCCCTGGGGAGTGGGTTTCCCGGGCTGGCATATTGAATGCTCTGCAATGGCTACCAAATACCTCGGCAGCCGCTTTGATATTCATGGTGGTGGGATGGACCTGATGTTTCCGCACCATGAAAGCGAAATAGCCCAAAGCACTATCTGCAATCATGAAGCGCCGGTCCGTTACTGGATGCATAATAATATGATCACCATCAATGGTAAGAAGATGGGGAAAAGTTATAACAACCAGATCACGCTGACGCAGATGTTCAGTGGCGACAACCCCATCCTTGAAAAAGCCTATCATCCCATGGTGATCCGTTTCTTCATTCTCCAAACGCATTACCGCAGCACGCTTGATTTCAGCAACGAAGCATTGCAGGCTTCTGAAAAAGGATTGAAGCGTTTATGGGAAGCACATGAGCAATTGAAGAAGTTGAACTGGGAAAATACAGGTCCTGTAAATGAAGAGCTGGACAAGAAGGTGAAAAAGCTGGTCATTGAGTTTGATCTCTTCATGAATGACGATTTCAATACAGCTAAGGTATTGGCCAATATGTTTGAGCTGGTGCACACCATCAACTCCATGAAGGATAAAGCCATTCCCGTGTCTTCTTTGTCGGCTGAAACATTTGAGTTGCTGCAAAAACAATTTGCCCTTTACATAGAACAGATCCTTGGATTAAAGAGTGTAACAGAAGCAGACAATAACAAGCTGCAGGGCATTATGCAATTGCTGATCGATATCCGCAAAGAAGCAAAAAGTAAAAAGGATTTTGTTACTTCTGATAAGATAAGAAACCAGCTTGCTCAGTTAGGCATTTCCCTGAAAGATGAAAAGGGTGGGGAAATGACATGGACGATCGAGTAAGCCGATGGCTGCTGAATGATGGCCGTTGGCCGACATTGTACGGGATATGCTGATTGTCTCAGGATTATCTTGTCTGTCGTTTATCGGCCATTGTTTACTGCCCGCACCATCTCTCTTTTCCCCGGAGGTCCCGCTATTTTTTCCACTTTAAACCCTGCTGCCTGCATTGCGCGGCGCACGTCACCTTTGCTGCAATAAGTGACCAGTGCTCCGGAAGGGAACAATGCATTCCTCAGTTTTTCAAAAACCTCTTTGGTCCATAATTCAGGTTGTGCTGCCGGTGCAAATGCATCGAAGTAGGCGAGGTGGAAAGCTGGTACAGAAGAGAAATCAAGCAAACTGATCTTTTTTTTGTGAAGAGTAAAGAAAGGTGTCACTTGCACATCTTCTTCCCACTCACTGGTATGCAGTGTAGCAAAGTATGGCTGGTCAGCATAGTTCAATTGCAGGGCCCGTTCCCTTTCCAGCGGAAACAGTTCAAGCGACGTATAATGTACCTGCCTTTGCCAGGTTGCAGCTTCCTGCAGAGTCAACAATGCATTCAACCCTGTACCAAAACCCACTTCCAGGATATGAATAGGACCGTCCGGGAAAATATCTTTAATATAATGAAGCCCTGCATGGATAAAAACATGCATTGATTCCTGCACCGCTCCATGAATGGAATGATAGGTCACCTTCATTTCAGGAATAGATACCGAA